>DATCXX010000372.1:0-7156 GCA_036565615.1 Gemmatimonadales bacterium
AGCTGGAGCAGGCGAAGTGGACCGCCATGAATGCCGAGGCGGGACTGGCCGACGCCGCGGCCCGGCTCTCCAGCGCCGAGAAGCAGCAGGACAAGACCGTGGTCCGGGCGCCCTTTGCCGGTATCGTGAGCGAGCGGCCGGTCAGTACCGGTGACGTGGTGCAGGTGGGCAATCCGGTGGTCACGGTGGTGAATCCCGAGCGGCTCCGGCTCGAGGCCACCGTCCCGGTGAGCGCGCTGACCGTGCTCAAGGTGGGCACCGAGGTGGATTTCGAGGTGAGCGGATACGAGGGCAAGCGCTACACCGGGCAAGTCGAACGGATCAATCCGGTGCTCGATCCCTCCACCCGCCAGGTCCGGATCCACGTGGCCATCCCCAATGTCGCGGGCAGGCTGGTGGCGGGACTCTTCGCCCAGGGCCGGGTGGCGATCGAGCAGCGCACCGCGCTCTCGGTGCCGGTCTCCGCTCTCGACCTCAAGACTCCCACTCCTTCGATCCGGCGGCTCAAGGGCGGCAAGGTGGAGCTGGTCGCGGTCGAGCTCGGGCTCCGGGACGACGTGGCCCAGCTCATCGAGATCAAGGCCGGCCTGGAGCCGGGCGACACCGTGCTGATCGGTCCCTCGGCCGCCGTCGCGGTGGGCACCCCCGTCCGCATCGTCAAGGAGTAGCGAGATGTGGATCTCCGATAGCGCCATCCGCCGCCCCATCATCACCGTCGTGCTGATGGTGGCGTTGGTCGTCTTTGGTCTCATCGCGCTGATCACCCTCAAGACCGACGAGTATCCCGACGTCGCTCCGCCCTATGTCAGCGTGGGGATTCCTTATCCGGGCGCCTCGCCGGAAACGGTGGAGAAGGAGGTCCTCGACCCGGTCGAGGAAGCCATCTCCTCCATCACCGGGGTGAAGAAGGTGAACGGCAAGGCGATGGACGGCTTTGCCAGCATCATGATCGAGTTCCAGTTCACCAAGCCGCTGGCCGAGGCCACCCAGGACATCCGCGACGGGATCTCCGGCATCCGGAACGATCTCCCGCCCGAAATGGAAGAGCCGATCATCCGGAAGCTCAACGACACCGACACCCCGATCGTGTCGCTGGCGCTCTCCTCCAGCGTGCTCTCCCCCCGCGAGCTGACCCGGCTGGCCGATCCCGGCATCACCCGCGAGCTGCGCTCGATTCCGGGGGTGGCGGAGGTCGACGTCTCCGGCAAGCAGGAGCGGGAGCTGACCGTGGAGCTCCACCCCGAGGCGCTCCAGGCCGCCGGGGTAAGCGTGGCCCAGGTGGTTCAGGCGCTTCAGCTCCAGAACCTGGCCGCGCCGGTGGGCCGGCTCGACGGCACCCTCGACGAGCGCTCGATCCGCCTCAAGGGGCGGCTGGCCGGGCCGGCCGAGTTCGAGCAACTGGTGGTCACCGAGCGGAATGGCCGGCTGATCCGGCTGGGCGACCTCGCAGCGGTCAAGGACGGCGCCGAGGAGCCCCGCACCCTGGCGCTCTACAACGACCGGGTTGCGGTCGGCATTGATATCAAGAAAGCCAAGGGCTACAGCACCACCGAGGTGAGCGACGCCCTCATGGCCCGGCTGGAGCGGGTCCGGGCGACCCTCCCCTCCAACGTGCAAATGGATGTGATCAAGGACGCCGCGATCCGGGTGGCCCGCTCGGTGCGCGAGGTGCAGGTCACCCTGTTCGAGGGCGCGCTGCTCACCGTGCTGGTGGTGTTCCTGTTCCTCAATTCCTGGCGCTCCACCGTCATCACCGGTCTGGCGCTGCCGGTCTCGGTACTGGCGTCGTTCATTGCGGTATGGGTGTTCGGGTTCACTCTGAACACCATGTCCCTGCTCGGACTCTCCCTGGCGATCGGCATCCTGATCGACGACGCGATCGTGGTCCGGGAGAACATCGTCCGCCACGTCGAGATGGGAAAGGATCACGTCACCGCGGCGCACGAAGGCACCGATGAGATCGGGCTCGCGGTCACCGCCACCACGCTCTCGATCCTGGCGGTGTTCGTGCCGATCGCCTTCCTGCCCGGCATCTCGGGGCAGTGGTTCAAGCCGTTCGGCCTGACCATGGCCTGCGCGGTCGCGGTGTCCCTGCTGGTGAGCTTCTCCCTCGACCCGATGCTCTCGGCCTACTGGCCCGACCCCCACCGGGCCGAGGGCGACAAGGCCTGGATCACCCGGCAGCTGGACAAGTTCAACGCCTGGTTCGGCCGCCGGGCTCAGCAGTACAAGCGGGTCATCGCCTGGGCGCTGGACCACCGGCTGGCCATGGTGCTGCTCTCCCTCGGCACCTTCGCCTTCGCGCTGATGATGCCCCGGCTCGGGCTGGTCGGGCTCAGCTTCATACCGGTCGACGACCGCTCCGAGTTCAACATTCAGATCGAGACCCCGCCCGGCTCCAACCTGGAATACACCCGGCGGAAAGCCGAGGAAGTGGGCCGGGTGCTGCGGGGCCATCAGGAGGTCCGCTACACCTATACCACGCTGGGCGGCACCCAGACCGGCGCGGTGGACGAGGGCAAGATCTACGTCAAGCTCTTGCCCAAGCACGACCGTGACCTGAGCGCGGAGGAGTTCGCCGCGGTGATCCGCCGGGAGATCCAGAGCGTGGCCGGGGTCAAGCTCGCGGTGTTCACCAGCGACATCGGCGGGGGCCGGAAGCAGCTCCAGCTCGAGGTGCGGGGCACCGACCTCGCCACCCTCACCGCGATGGCCGAGCGGGTGCAGGCCGAGGTCGAGCAGGTGCCGGGGGCGGTGGACCTGGCGCTCTCCACCAAGGGGCAGAAGCCCGAAATCAATGTGGACGTGGACCGGGGACTGGCCGGCAGCATCGGGGTGACGGTGGGCCAGATCGCCCAATCGCTCCGGCCCGCGTTCGCGGGGATCGACGCCGGCGACTGGCTCGACCCGGGCGGCGAGACCCGCGACGTGATGGTGCGGCTGTCCCCCGAGGCGCGGCAGCGGCTCACCGACTTGCGGGACCTCCCGCTGGTGGTTCCCGGCGGCCCCGGCGGCGCGCCCACGACCGTCCCGCTGGGCCAGGTGGCCCGGATCACCCCGGGGGTGGGACCCGCCATCATCGACCACCTGAACCGCGATCTGGTGGTGATCGTGGGCTGGAACGCCTCGGGCCGCTCCACCGGCGAAGTGATGGTGGACGCGCTGGCCCGGCTGGACACCATCCCGCTGCCCGCCGGAGTGACCATCACCCAGGGGGGCGACGCCGAGTCGCAGAACGAAGTGTTCGGCAGCATCTTTCTGGCCCTGGGCGTGGCCGTGATGCTGATGTACCTGATTCTGGCGGTGCAGTTCGGCTCCTTCGTGGAGCCGTTCGCGATCCTGCTGTCGCTTCCGCTTTCGCTGATCGGGGTGATGCTGGCGCTGGCGGTGACCGGCACCTCGATCAACATCATGAGCCTGATCGGGGTGATCCTGCTGATGGGGATCGTGGCCAAGAACGCGATCCTGCTGATCGATTTCGCCAAGTGGGCCCGGGAGCGGGAGGGGATCTCGCTCCGCGACGCACTGATCGAGGCCGGCGCGATCCGGCTCCGGCCCATCCTGATGACGACGTTTGCGCTGATCGCCGGGATGCTCCCGGTGGCGCTGGGCACCGGCGAAGGCTCCCAGTTCCGCTCCCCGCTCGGCGTCGCGGTGATCGGCGGGGTGATGACCTCCACGCTGCTCACGCTGGTCGCCATCCCCACGTTCTACGAGATTCTGGACGAGACCCGGCACGCCCTGCTGGCGAGGGCCGCGCGGATCTTCCGGGGGCGGCGGCCGTCGCCCGCACCTCACGTTCTCCCCAAGGAGGGCCGATGACCGGCATCATGCCCCGCCCCCGCGGCCCGATGATCAAGGACGCGCCCGACCATCACGACGCCGACCTGGTGCTCCGGCTCTATGACCTGCGCCGGGAAGCGACCATGCGGGAAGCGCGACGCTACCTGGCGACCGAGTTCTGGCCGGCCACCCAGGCGGACCTGCTCGCCGTCACCAAACCGGATCATCCCGGGCACACCGCGTTCCGCCAGGTGAGCGGATACTGGGAGATGGCCTACGGGATGGCGCGGCACGGCATCGTCAACCCCGACTATCTTGCCGAATACACCGGCGAAGGACTCTACCTGCTGGCCAAGGCGTATCCCTGGCTGGCCGAGTTCCGCGCCGCCACCTCTCCCGCCGCGTTCCGGAACGCCGAATGGCTGGCAACCCAGTGCGACATGGGGCGGGAGCTGTTCGCCCACTCGCGCCAGCGGGTGGAAAAGGCGCTGGCCGCGCGCCGGGGAGCCTGATGGCGGAGCCGAAGAAGAAGAAAAAAATCACCTTCAGCATCGCCTGGCGGGAAGCCCGCGAGCTGATCTGGAGGTACCGGGGCCGCCTCGCGCTCGGATTTGCGATCATGCTGGTAGGCCGGCTGGCCGGGCTGGTGCTGCCGGCCAGCTCGAAATTCCTGATCGATAACGTGATCCGGGGTGGCGACGGCCACCTCCTGGTGCCGCTGGCGCTGGGCATCCTGGCGGCCGCGATCGTCCAGGCCGTCACCTCGTTTGCCCTGGTCCGGCTGCTGGGGATCGCGGCCCAGCGGGCCATCACCGACCTTCGCCGCGAAGTCGAGGAGCACATCCTCCGGCTTCCGGTCCGCTTCTTCGACTCCACCCAGACCGGCATCCTGCTCTCTCGGGTGATGAACGACGCCGAGGGCATCCGCAACCTGGTGGGCACCGGGCTGGTGCAGCTGGCCGGCGGCATCCTCACCGCGATGATCTCCCTGGCGGTGCTGTTCTGGATCAACTGGCAGCTCACCGCGGCCACGCTGGCCATCCTCCTGATCTTCGGAGGCGGAATGGCGTTCGCCTTCAGCAAGCTCCGGCCGATCTTCCGGGAGCGGAACAAGCTGATGGCGGCGGTGAGCGGGCGGCTCACCGAATCGTTCGGCGGGATCCGGATCGTCAAGTCCTACGTGGCGGAGCGGCGGGAGGACTACGTCTTCACCAAGGGGATTCACAAGCTGTTCCGCAATGTGGCCACGACCATGACCGGGGTGGGCGGGGTGACCGCGCTCTCCAGCATCGTGGTGGGGGCCATCGGCGCGATCATGGTCTGGGTCGGAGGCGGGAGCATCATCGCCGGCACCATGACGCTGGGCGATTTCGTGATGTACATCTTCTTCACCGGACTGATGGCGGCGCCGCTGATCCAGATGGCCTCGATCGGCACCCAGATCACCGAGGCCTTTGCCGGGCTGGACCGGATCCGCGAGATCCGCCAGATGCCCACCGAGGACGACGAGGACGCCACCCGGCTTCCGGTGGCCGGCGTCGAAGGCGAAGTGCGGTTTGACGACGTGAGCTTCGAATACACGCCCGGGGTGCCGGTCCTCAAGCACATCTCCTTCGACGCGCCGGCCGGCTCGACCACCGCGCTGGTGGGCTCGAGCGGCTCCGGCAAGAGCACCCTGATGAGCCTGGTGATGGCCTTCAACCGTCCCACCGAGGGCCGGGTGATGCTCGACGGCCGGGACCTCTCCACCCTCCGGCTCCGCGATTACCGCAGCCGGCTCGGCATCGTGCTCCAGGACAACTTCCTCTTCGACGGCTCCATCGCCGACAACATCCGCTTCAGCCGTCCCGGGGCGACGCTCGAGGACGTGAAGCGGGTGAGCCGGATCGCCCACTGCGACGAATTCATCGAGGCCTTCGAGCTGCAGTACGACACCATCGTCGGCGAGCGGGGCGTCCGGCTCTCCGGGGGGCAGCGGCAGCGGGTGGCGATCGCCCGGGCCATCCTGGCCGACCCGTCGGTGCTCCTGCTGGACGAAGCCACCTCGAGCCTCGACAGCGAGAGCGAGGCGCTGATCCAGGACGGGCTCCGGGCCCTCCGGGCCGGGCGGACCACCTTCGTGATCGCCCACCGACTCTCCACCATCATGAGCGCCGACCAGATTCTGGTCTTGGAAGCGGGGGAGATCGTCGAGCGGGGCACCCACGCCGAGCTGCTGGCCCACGACGGCCGGTACCGGCAGCTCTACGACAAGCAATTCCGCCTGGAGCGGAACCGGTTCATCAATCCGGGAGAGGATTTCACCCCGGAGCCGGAGCAGCCGGCGGTCGCGAGCCCCGCCGGCCGTCCGGGCCGGGACTGAGGTCAGACTACGGCTGCTTGGCCGGCGGCCCCATCGGCATCGCGGGCAGGTCGCTGTTCCAGATATCGTCCACCATCATCCAGTTGTCGCCCACCTTGTGCCAGTGCACCAGATACTTCCCGGTGTCCGTGATCGGAGCCGTGGCGCCCGGAGGCGTCAGGGTGATCGTGTAGGTCCCCCGCTCGACCGCGAGCGAGCCGTTGGCGGCCACCGACTCCGTGGTCAGGGCGAGCGTGGCACCGCCCATCATTCCCATGGACGCCGCGATGGCCTGACGGCCGGACGCGACCGGCATGTTGGGCGCCATCACCCTGCCGTCCTCGGTGTAGTGCGCGGCCACCGAGTCCCCCTGCCCCGCGTTGAAGTGCGCCACGAACCGGGCGTTGGACGCCTCGATCGCCGTCCTCGCGGCTGCGGTCTCGCTCGCCATCCGCGCCTCGGCCTGCTCGGCCGTTTCCGCGGCCGGCTGGCAGGCGGCGGTCATTGCCACGGCGCCCAGCAGCGACACTACCCCACGCATGCGGTACATGAGCCCTCCCTGAGAATGGTGATCAGACCCGAATCGGCAGTGACCGGATTCGTTTTCCTGTCGCGGCGTAGACCGCGTTGGCGACCGCAGGAGCAATGGGCGGGGTGCCCGGCTCCCCCACCCCGCCCGGCTCCAGTGAGCTCGGCACGATGTAGACCTCGATGACCGGCATCTCCCGCATGGTGAGCACCGGGTAGTCGACGAAGCCGCTCTGCTTCACCCGGCCTCCGCCGATGCTGATTTTTTCCTTGAGCGCGGCGCTCAGCCCGTAGGCGATCCCGCCTTCCATCTGCGCCACCACCGTGTCGGGGTTCACCACCTGGCCGCAGTCCACCGCGCAAACCACCCGGTGCACCCGCACCGTGCCGGATTCCACCGACACCTCGGCGACCTGGGCCACCCAGCTGCCGAACGACTCGTGGAGCGCGATGCCCCGGGACCGGCCGGCCGGCGGCGGGCTGCCCCACCCTGCCCGCGCCGCG
>DATCXX010000417.1:0-3014 GCA_036565615.1 Gemmatimonadales bacterium
CAGCCGCCCCTCGTCGAGGATCTGCAGCAGGATGTTGTGCACGTCGGGGTGCGCCTTTTCGAACTCGTCGAACAGCACCACGGCGTAGGGATGGCGTCTCACCGCCTCGGTGAGCTGCCCCCCTTCCTCGTAGCCGACGTACCCGGGCGGGGCGCCGATGAGCCGCGCGACGGCGTGCTTCTCCATGTACTCGGACATGTCGATCCGGATCATGTTGCGCTCGTCATCGAACAGGAACTCGGCGAGCGCGCGGGCCAGCTCGGTCTTCCCCACCCCGGTGGGGCCCAGGAAGATGAACGACCCGGTGGGCCGGTGGGGATCCTGCAACCCCGCCCGGGCCCGCCGCACCGCGTTGGCCACCGCTGCCAGCGCTTCCGGCTGTCCCACCACCCGCCTGCGCAGCTCCTCCTCGAGCCGGGTGAGCCGCTCCCGGTCGGACTCCAGCATTTTGGATACCGGAATCCCGGTCCACTTGGCCACGATCTCGGCGATGTCCTCGGCGTCGACTTCTTCCTTCAGGTACTTGGCCTGCTTCTGGATTCCGGCCAGCCGGGCCTCCTCGTCGTGGATCTTCTGCTCCAGCTCGGGAATCCGGCCGTAGCGAAGCTCGGCGGCCTTCTGGAGATCGCCCCGTCGGGTGACCTGGTCCACCTCGCTCTTCAGCTGCTCGACTTCCGCCTTCATGGTGCGGAGCGACTGGATCGCCGCCTTCTCCGCCTGCCACTGGGCCTTCATCGCCCCCGACTTTTCCTTGAGCCCGGAGATCTCCTGCTCCACCGCGGTGCGCCGCTCCTTCCCCGCCTTGTCCTTCTCCTTGAGCAGCGCCTGGCGCTGGATCTCGAGCTGGAGGATGCGGCGCTCGACTTCGTCGATCTCCTGGGGCAGCGAGTCGATCTCGATCCGGAGCCGGCTGGCGGCTTCGTCCACCAGATCGATCGCCTTGTCGGGAAGGAAGCGGTCGCCGATGTAGCGGTCGGAGAGCTGGGCCGCCGCCACCAGGGCGTTGTCGGTGATTCTGACCCCGTGGTGGACCTCGTAGCGCTCCTTGAGCCCGCGCAGAATGGCGATGGTGTCCACCACGCTGGGGGGCCCCACCAGCACCGGCTGGAAGCGCCGCTCCAGGGCGGCGTCCTTCTCGATGTGCTTGCGGTATTCGTCCAGGGTGGTGGCACCCACCACGTGGAGCTCGCCCCGCGCCAGGGCCGGCTTCAGCATGTTGCTGGCGTCCACCGCCCCCTCGGCCGCGCCGGCGCCCACGATAGTGTGCAGCTCGTCGATGAACACGATGTAGCGGCCTTCGGCCGCGGTCAGCTCCTTCACCACCGCCTTGAGCCGCTCCTCGAATTCGCCCCGGTACTTGGCGCCGGCCAGCAGCAGGCCGATGTCGAGGGCGATGATCTCCTTGTCCCGCAGCGACTCGGGGATGTCGCCGTTCACGATCCGCTGGGCCAGCCCCTCCACGATGGCGGTCTTGCCCACGCCGGGCTCGCCGATCAGCACCGGATTGTTCTTGGTCCGGCGGGAGAGCACCTGCATCACCCGGCGGACTTCCTCGTCCCGTCCGATGACCGGATCGAGCTTTCCCTTCCGGGCCTGGTCGGTGAGGTTCCTGGTATATCGCTCCAGCGCCTGATAGGACTGCTCCGGCGTCTGGTCGGTCACCCGGTGGGAGCCCCGCACCGCCTCCAGCGCGGCGCGCAGCTCGGTGGCACCGAGGTCGAAGGAGCTGAGCAGGGCCCGGGCAGTGGTTCCCTTCTCCTCCACCAGCCCGATGAGCAGGTGCTCGGTGGAGACGTAGGCGTCGCCCAGGTTCTTGGCTTCCTGCTCGGCGCGATCGAAGACCTTGTGGAGCTCCCGGCTGTAGGTGGGGGTTTCCCCGCCGCCCTGCTGGGTGGGAAACTTGGCGATCTCCCGGTCGTTGGCGTCCCGCAGGGCGGCGACGTTGAGCCCGGCTTTCTGGAGCAGGGGCTGCACCACGCCCTCGTCCTGGGCCAGCAGCGCGGCGAAGAGGTGGGCGTCATTGACCACCGGATTGCCCCGCTCGGCCGCCAGTGCCGCGGCGTCCCGGAAGGCCTCCTGGGCCTTGATGGTGAGACGGTCGGGTCGGAGCATGCTCGAATTCCTCCAGGAAGCCTTCAGCCCTCAGCCTTCAGTCGCTGATGGCTGACGGCTGATGGCTGATGGCTCAAATAATAACCCGCGCGTCGCCAACTCTCCTCGTCACCCCGGCCCGGTCGGCATACTCCAGGAGGGGGATCAGGAACTTCCGGCTGAGGCCGGTGCGCTCCCGCACCATCGGCGGCGTAAGTGGACCACTGGCACCAATTTCCTTGACGACCGTGAGAAACTGTGTAAGCACAGATGAGGAAAAGAAACGATTGCTTTCCACCGCCACGATCCGGCCGTCCCGGGCCGCGAAGCGGAGTACGGTCAGGAGGCCCGCCAGGCCGGTCTGCCGCTCCAGCTCCTCCACCGTAGGCGGCTCCAGTCCCGCGGCATCGAGCAGCGAGATCACCCGAGTCAGTGCCGCGTCACCGGCGACCAGCCGGGGGACGAACCCGGGAATCGCAATCATCCCGTCGCCCGCGGTCAGCTCTCCGCGCCGGACCATTCCCTGAAGAATCGTGTCCGCCACCTCGGCCGGGGCGCGAAGCGATTTCCGCAGGGTCTCGAGCGACATGCCCCGCTCGGACGGCTCCCGGACGTGGTACTCGGTCACCTTGCGAAGGGCGGCCTCCCGCAGGGCGGTGGTGGTGGACTTCGCGATGAGGCGGGAGCCCACCAGACTCACATCCCGGAGCTCTTCCGCAACCCGGCGGGACAGGGTCTCGGGAAGCCCAAGCAGAAGCGGCAGCTCCTCGAGCGCGGCGCCCCGGGGTCTTCGAGCGATCAGGGCGGCGAGGCGTGGCGCCGGCGCGGGGTCTTCCAGTCCCTCCGGCCAGGACGCGCGCCGGGGCGGGATGGGATCGAGCACCACCCCGCCCCCCAGGGTCTCCACCGGCGAGTAACTCCGC
>DATCXX010000010.1:0-10564 GCA_036565615.1 Gemmatimonadales bacterium
CCGCCTCCAGCACCCGGGCCTGCACTTCGGGTAACGAGCCCGGGAGGGACATACCCGACGCGTGCACGTGTCCCCCGCCGCCATAGGGCTTGGCGAACGCGGCGACATCCACATCGCCCACCGACCGTAAAGAGACCTTTACCCGGCCCTGCGACATCTCCCGGAACAGCATGGCCATCCGGACCCCGGCCACCGAACGGGGGAATTCCACGATTCCCTCGAGGTCGTCCACCGTCACCCCATGCCGCTCGACCGCGCCGGGCGGAACGGTGACCCAGCCCAGCCCGATTTCCGGCTCGACCACCAGGGTCTGCAGCGCCTCCGCGAGCAGTCGGGGCCGGCCCACCGGGGCGTTGGCGTAGACGTCGAGATAAATGGATTCGGGATCCAGTCCGGTCTCCAGCAATTCCGCCGCGATCCGAAGGGTGCGGGGACGGGTATTGCTGAAGCGGAATCCGCCGGTGTCGGTCATCATCGCGACATACAGTGCCCGGGCCACCTGGCCGGTGAGCGGCCAGCGGTTGGCCAGGGCGATTTCCGCGACCAGCTCCCCGGTGGCGGCGGCGCCGGGGTCTACGTACCGGGGCCCCGGCGGCAGGGTCCCCGGACTGGTGTGGTGATCGATGCAGGCGACCGGCACCCCGCGCTCCGCCACCGTGCCGGAGAGCATGCCCAGGCGGCCGAGATCGGAGATATCCACCACCACGATGACATCGGCGCCCCGCAGGGTCTTGACCGCCTCGCTGGTCCGGTCGGCTTTCGGCACATCCCGGAACAGGAAATCGAACCGCGCCGGCGTGGGCGTCGGATTGGCGATCACCGCCTCGATGCCCAGCTCGCGAAGCAGCAGCACCAGCCCGACTTCGCTGCCCAGCCCGTCGCCGTCCGGATTGACATGGGTGGTGAGACACACCCGCCGCCCCGGCACCAGCAGCTCGGCCAGTGACTGGGCGGCGGTCAGCTTCTCGGCGGACAGGGTGATGGACATGGTCGTAAACTTCACCGCCTAGTCCCTCGGATGGAACCCCAGCGTGGCGAGGAGCGCCAAAAACCCGAGCACATAGGCGGCCACGGCATACCATCCGTAGCGAAGCCAGAGTCGGAAGGATCGTGCTTCCGGATACATGCTGGTGAGTGCCACACCGGCTGACGAGCCAAACCACATCATCGACCCGCCGAAGCCGACCGCATAGGCCAGGAACCCCCAGTCGTACCCTCCCTGCTTGAGCGCGAGGGCCGTCAGCGGGATGTTGTCGAACACCGCCGAGAGGAAGCCGAGTCCAAAAACGCTCTGCCATGACGCGGCCGGCAGACGCTCCACCGGCATCATCGAGGCACAGAGCACCAGCAAGAGCAGGAAGGCCGCCCCGGCGGCGGCCGGTCCAAGCAGCGACCATTGCGGCCGGCGAATCGGCGCCGTGAGCAATATGGTCACGGCCACCCCCACCCCCAGGAACGGGAACCGGTTGGCCGACTCCTGGAATCGGGTATTCACGAAGAGGTTGACCACAACCGCGGCGAGCAGGATGGCGGTCACGATGCCGACCCGCGTCCAGTCGACCCGGAGCCCGGTGCGGACGTCCCGGGTGATCGGGGAATGCCGCTGCTGGATGACCGCCGCGGGGACGGCGCAGACCAGAAAGGCCACGACAGCGGCAAGGTAGGCCTCGAGGACGGCGGTCGGCGGGACGCCGGCGATCCACATCATGGTGGTCGTGGTATCTCCCAGAACGCTCCCCGAGCCCCCGGCGTTGGCCGACGCGACGAGGGCCACCACGAAGGCCACGTGCACCCTGGCCCGGAAGACGGCATGCGCGATGGCACCTCCGACCATCGCAGCTCCGATGTTGTCGAGAAAGCCCGAGACCACGAACACGAGGGCGAGCAGCACCAGTCCGCCCAGCCAGGTATCGGGGAGCCAGCGCGGGAGGATGGCGGGAACCCCCGAGTCCTCGAAGTGCGCCGCGAGGAGCGCGAATCCCAGCAGCAGCAGCAGGAGATTGGCCAGGATTACCCACTCGTCGGCCAGGTGATCGAGCAGGCCGGCAAAGCCGGGGCCCGAGGCGAACGACGAAAAGAGGAGCTTGTAACCGGCGATGGCGACCGCGCCGGATGCCGCGACGAGCAGCGCACGACGATGGAGCGCGGCCACACCGAGCAGCACCAGCCCGAACAGCACAAATTCGATCGGGATCACGATCCCGGAGGGCGATCCGCGGATGGAGGCACCACCCGCGCAGCGGGGGGATGGTGGGTCTCTGCGAGGAGCCTAATTGACATCGTAGAAGAGTAAGCGGTGCCCGGTTGGAAATGCGCTGGAGGACGATCCTCCGGCGCGAGGCGGAGACCGCGCGGAGAAAAACCAGCTAACTTACTTCCCCCCATGGACCCGACCCTCAGCGGCTTTGCCCTCGGCCTCCTTCTGGGAGCCGCGAAAGTAGGAGCCATAGGCACCATCGGCTTCGGGATCGCCTGGTGGAGAACCCGGGCCAAGCTCCGGCGCTTGGAGTCCACGCTGCCTGATCCTGCACGCCTCGAGGAACGGTTAGCCAACCTCGAACAGATCGCAGACTACACGGCCGGTCAGGTAAGCCGGCTCGCGGAAGCGCAGGAGGCAGCCCATCAACTCCCCCCGACTCCCACCCGCGACCGATGACCTGAGGGGTCTGGCGTCCACCTTCGGCTACTGACAACGACGGAACCTCAATGCGCAACCTGTTGCTCGTCGGTGGCGGCGGATTCCTCGGCTCCGTCGCCCGGTACTACATCACCGGGTGGGCCACCCAAGTGAGCCACGCGGGGCGTTTTCCGGTGGGGACATTGGCGGTCAACGTCACCGGCTGCCTGCTGATTGGCTTCCTGGCGGGATTAGCCGAACATGCCCATCTCCTGAGTCCACCCACCCGCCTGTTCCTGTTGACCGGGTTTCTCGGCGGTTACACGACCTATTCCGCGTTCGCCTATGAAACCTATTTCCTCGGGCGCGAGCACTTGACTCTGGCTGCACTCACCAGTATCGCGCTCCATCTGCTGCTCGGCCTCGGGGCCGTGCTCCTGGGGTCGAGAATCTCCGCACTCGTCGGGCAGACCCTGTTGCGATCAGGCTGACTCGCTCCGGCCGTAGGAACGCCCTTGCCGTAGCCGGATAACCCGGGCATTTTGGGTCCACAGAATACGGGTGCAGCGGCGGATGCCGTTGCAGGGAGTCTCGGATGGTCGGGCCGCCATCCGGCGAGGCCGCATGGCCAGGACTCCCTGTGTCCGAGACGCCAGACCCGTCCCCGCAAGCGGCCCCCCGCCGCGCGGCCCGATCCTTCGAGTACTTCGCGCGCACCGGCTCGCTGAGCGGCCTGCTGCTGCTCATCAGCGCCGTGCTTGCGCTCGCGTGGGCCAACTCGCCCTGGCACGCCTCGTACTTCGTCCTGTGGGAACAGCGCGTCAGCCTGCACTTCCCCGCCCTCTCGCTGGACCTCTCCCTGCTTTCCTGGATCAACGACGGTCTGATGGCCGCTTTTTTTCTCCTGGTGGGGCTCGAGATCAAGCGGGAACTGCTCGTCGGCGAGCTCGCATCCCGCCGCCGGGCTGCACTCCCCCTGGGGGCAGCGGTCGGCGGCATGATCGTACCGGCGCTCATTTATTGGGGCCTGATTCCCACCGGTGAGGCGTCCGCCGGGTGGGCGATGCCCATGGCAACGGACATCGCGTTTGCCCTCGGCGTACTGGCCCTCCTGGGACCGCGGGTGCCCCTCGGGCTGAAGGTGTTTCTGACCGCCCTCGCCGTGGTCGACGACGTGGGGGCCGTCCTGATCATCGCCGTCTTTTATACCGGTGGATTGGAAACTGTCCCACTCGCAATCGCCGCGCTGATCGCGTCCCTGCTGGTCCTGCTGAATCGGCGCCGGGTCCGCCACCTCGCACCATACCTTCTGGTCGGGCTCGGACTGTGGATCGCACTTCACGAATCCGGACTTCACGCAACCCTGACGGGCATCGTACTCGCACTGGCCATCCCCTCCCGAACTCGAATCGACGCCGTCGAGTTCTCGACCCGCGCTCGTGACCTTATCCGGGAGTTTGATCGCGCGGAAACCGGCGACCGGCTGGTAATCACCAGCCAGGGCCAGCAGGAGGCGCTGTACGGTCTCGAAACGGCGGCCGAGCAGGTCCAGGCGCCCCTTCTTCGCCTCGAACACGGCATCCAGCCCCTGGTCCAGTACGGCATCATGCCCCTGTTCGCGTTTGCCAATGCCGGCGTGCGCGTCGTGGCGACGGGTGGAGAGCTGATCAGGCCGGTGACGTTTGGCGTGCTCGCGGGTCTCTTCCTGGGGAAACCGCTCGGCATTTCGCTGGCCTCATGGTTCGTAGTTCGCCGCGGATGGGCGGCGCTCCCGACCGGAACCTCCTGGACCTTGATTCACGGAGTGGCGTGGCTGGGTGGGATAGGCTTTACCATGTCGCTTTTCATTGCGACGCTGGCCTTCGCCGGCAGCACGAACCTTCTCGCGGCGAAGCTCGGCATTCTGGTCGCCTCGACCGCCGCCGGACTCGCTGGGGCCCTCATTCTCCGGAGGGGCTTGCGCGCGCTGCCCGCCGGTGGCAGTCCTCCTCTCACCTCCCTTTCATTGCTCTCCAGCGGCACCCGGATGGATCCGACCTGGGGGGATCGGAATGCAGGGCGCCACCATCGAGGTGAGGAGTGAGGGGAAGACCCCTCACTCCGTACCTCTCCCTTCTCACGGCGTCTGCGCCAGCTTGGATTTTCTGAATCCGTAGAAGAAATACAGCACCAGACCGATCGCCAGCCAGATCAGCAGCCGTTGCCAGGTCCGCCAAGGGAGATAGTACATCAGGTAGAGCGCCGAGAGCACTCCGGCCGGCGCCACGAACCAGACCAGCGGGGTCTTGAACGGCCGCGCCAGGGTCGGCTGCCGGATCCGGAGCACCAGCACCCCGGCGCACACGATGGCGAAGGCCAGCAGGGTCCCGATGGATACCAGGGAGCCGGCCTCCCGCACCGTCATGAAGCCCGCCGGAATCGCCACCGCGATGCCCACGATGATCTGGGTGATCCAGGGGGTCCGGAACTTCGGATGCACCTTGGCCACCACCGGCGGCAGCAGTCCGTCGTTGGACATCGAGAAGAAGATCCGGGACTGGCCGTAGAGCTGCACCAGGATCACCGACGAGAGGCCGGCGATCGCCCCGATCTTGATCAGGGTGGAGAAGAAGCCCAGTCCCGCCGCGTCGGCCACCTTGGCGATCGGGTCGGGCACGTTGAGCTCCCGATAGGGCACCACCCCGGTCGCGATCGCCGCCACGATGATGTACAGCACGGTGCAGATCAGCAGCGAGCCGATGATGGCGATCGGCATGTCCCGTTGCGGATTCTTGGCTTCCTGGGCCGCGGTACTCACGCTGTCGAAGCCGATGTAGGCGAAGAAGACCACCCCCGCCCCGGCCACCACCCCGGTGAACCCGAAGGCCTCGCGGGGCCCCTCGTTGGGCGGAATGAACGGATGCCAGTTGGCGGTGTTGATCGCGCTCGCGGCCAGGGCGATGAACAGCACCACCACGGCCACCTTCACGAACACGATCACGTTGTTGAGATTGGCCGATTCCTTGATGCCCACCACCAGCAGCGCGGTCACCAGCGCCACGATCAGCACCGCGGGGAAATTGAAGATCGCGCTGACGAAGGGCCCTCCCGCCAGCGCGGCGCAATCGGCCGCCGCCTGGGCCGACCCGTCCACCACCGAGACGCAGAGGCCCCGGGCCGCGGAGAACTGGGCCGGGATGTTGATGCCAAGATCCCGCAGGAACGACCCCACGTAGCCCGACCACCCGATCGCCACGGTCGTGGCGGAAAGACCGTACTCCAGGATCAGGTCCCAGCCGATGATCCAGGCCATGAACTCGCCCAGGGTGGCGTACCCGTAGGTGTAGGCGCTCCCCGCGATCGGCACCAGCGCCGCGAACTCGGAATAGCAGAGCGCGGCGAAGATCGAGGCGATCCCCGCGAACACGAAGGAGAGCACCACGGCGGGACCGGCGTTCTGCGCCGCCACCGTTCCGGTGAGCACGAAGATGCCGGTGCCGATGATGGCCCCGATACCCAGCAGGGTGAGGTTGACCGGCCCCAGCGCCCGCTTGAGGCCGGTGTCGCTCGCCGCGTCGGCCTGGAGCGTGGCGATGCTCTTGCGTCGGAACAGGCTCATGGGATGCTTCCCGGGGGCGGAAGCTTCTCGTTCTCGGGGGTCTTCATCAGCCGGTAGAACGACCAGACCATGAGCCCCAGCACGAAGGTCCAGGCCGCCAGCATGAAGATCAGCGCGGTCAGTCTCATGTTACGACCTCCTTCCTGGCCGCCCGCCGCCGCCACGCGGCGCGGATCAGCAGAAGCTGGGCGATCAGAATGGCAAACATCACTCCCCGTGACGCCCATCGCGTGGCGTGTTCGCTTGCCGGTTTCCCTTCCATCAGGAGAGTGGGAATGGCCTCGGTGACCGTCCACCACCCCATCATCACCAGCAGGAAGACCGGGGTGATGTAGGTCATCACGAACTTGAAGAGCCGCGGTAGCTGGAGCGCCGCGCCCTCGTGCAGCTCCCGCCACATGTTATCCGGTCCGAAGACCCAGACGAACAGGATGGTTTCGACCAGCGCCAGGATCACCAGCCCGAAGGTGCCGGCCCAGTAATCCCACTCGTCGAGAAAGCCACCCTGGTAGAAAAAGATGTGCAGCAGACCCAAGGTAAGGGCCAGTGCGCCGATGCCGAGCCCCGATTGCCTCCGGGTCCACCCGAAATTCTCCTCCAGGAACGACATCACCGGGGTCGCCATGGAGACGCTGGAGGTGATCCCGGCGAAGAACAGCAGCCCGAACCACATGACGCCGGCCGCGATCGTCATGATCTGTCCGCCGGGGAGCTGATTGAACACCAGGGGCATCGCCACGAAACCCAGGTCGAAGCCGCCGGCCTTGGAGATCGCCACCGCGCCGGTCACCCCGAAGAAGGTCACCACCGCCGGGATCGCCAGCGAGCCGCCCAGCACCACTTCCGCCGTCTCGTTGGTCGCGCAGGTCGCGACCCCGGAGAGGGTCAGGTCGTCCTTCTTCTTGAGGTAGGACGCGTAGGCCTGGAGCGAGCCCATGCCCACCGACAGGGTGAAGAAGATCTGCCCCGCCGCAGCCAGCCAGACTTTGGCGTTCCCCAGCGCCGACCAGTCGGGGGTGAACATGAAGTTGAGGCCGTCGGTCGGGCTGCAAGTACCTGCCGCCGCGCCGATGCACCCGGTGGCGTCGGCCACCGCGTGTCCTGGAAGGCTGAGCACCCGAATGACCAGGATCGCCGCGAAAATGAACAGGATCGGCATCCCGATCTTGGCCAGCTTCTCGATTCCGCCCATCAGCCCCCTGCTCACCACCCAGATATTGACGCCGAGCGTGATCACGAAGAACAGGATCGGGGTCCACATCGAGTGAATCGAGGGATCGTTCAGGTTCTGATAAGACGAGAGGAACCCTCGCATGCCGTCCTGGTCGAGCCCCTGGGTAGCGCCGGTGAGCGAGAAGAAGGTCCAGGCCAGGGTCCACGACTCGATGTAGCAGTAGTAGATCAGCACCACCAGCGGCATGAACAGCCCCAGCACGCCGAGGTACTTGGCCACCGGGTGCTTCCAGAGCGACTCGAACATTCCCGGCACCGAGCCGTGCCCCCGGAGCCCGCCGTGCCGCCCGACCCCCCACTCGATCCACATCAGCGGGATGCCGACCAGGAGGAAGGCGACGAAGTAGGGGATCATGAACGTCCCCCCCCCGTTCTCGACCGCCTGGCGGGGGAAGCGGAGGAAGTTCCCCAGCCCGACCGCGTTGCCGGCCATGGCGAGGATCAAGCCGATCCGGGAGCCCCATTGCTCACGGGGTTTGTCGCTCATGTGCACTCCGGTGGTTTTGAGAGCGGGTTTTTAGTGATCAGTGATCAGTGATCAGTGATCAGTGATCAGTGATTCGACGATCTCGCTGACCACTGACCACTGACCACTGACCACTCAAGCACTGTAGTTGGGTGCTTCTCGGGTAATCGTCACATCGTGCGGGTGCGACTCGCGCAGCCCCGCCGTGGTGATCCGAAGGAACTCCACGTCCCGCTGGAGCGCCGCGAGGTCGGCCGCGCCGCAGTAGCCCATGCCGCTGCGGAGACCGCCCACCATCTGATACAGTACGTCGGAAACCGGCCCCTTGTAAGGGACCCGGCCCTCGATGCCCTCGGGCACCATCTTGCCCGGGGAAAGCTCCCCCTCCTGAAAATACCGGTCGGCCGAGCCGTCCTGCATCGCGGCCAGGCTCCCCATCCCCCGGATCAGCTTGTACCGGCGCCCCTCGGCCAGAATGCTCTCGCCCGGGCTTTCCTCGGTGCCGGCCAGCATGGACCCCATCATGACCGAGGCCGCGCCGGCCGCCAGGGCTTTCACCACGTCGCCCGAGTACTTGATCCCGCCGTCGGCAATCACCGGTACGTCGCCGGCACCTCGCACCGAATCCACGATGGCGGTGATCTGGGGCACGCCGACCCCGGTGACCACCCGGGTGGTGCAGATGCTCCCCGGCCCGATGCCCACTTTCACCGCGTCGACTCCCCGCCGCACCAGCTCGCGCGCCCCCGCTTCGGTGGCGACGTTCCCGCCCACCAGCTGGACCTCGGGAAACCGCTCCCGCAGCCGGTCCAGGGTCTGGAGCACCCCGTCGCTGTGCCCATGGGCCGAGTCCACCACCAGCACGTCCACCCCCGCGTCCACCAGGACGCGGGCCCGTTCCAGGTCCTCTCCCGACGCGCCCACCGCAGCACCGACCCGGAGCCGGCCGTGCTGGTCCTTGTTCGCGTTGGGGTGCTCGCGCCGTTTGAAGATGTCCTTGACGGTGATCAGACCCCGGAGCACGCCGTCGGCGTCCACCACCGGGAGTTTCTCGATCCGGTGCTGGGCCAGGGTCCGCTCGGCTTCCTCCAGCGTGGTGCCGACCGGAGCCGTCACCAGGTTCTCTTTCGTCATCGCCTGGTGGATGGGCTGGTCGAGGTCGCGCTCGAACTGGAGGTCCCGGTTGGTGATGATGCCGATCAGCCGGCCGTTGCCGTCCACGATGGGCACGCCCGAGATCCGGAAGCGCCGCATCAGGACCGCGGCTTCCCGGAGCGGCCGGTCGGGACCCAGGGTGATCGGGTTGCGGATCATCCCGCTCTCGCTCCGCTTGACCCGGTCGACCTCTCCGGCCTGCCGGTCCACCGCCATGTTCTTGTGGATGATGCCGAGGCCTCCGGCACGCGCCATGGCGATGGCCATCTCCGATTCGGTGACGGTGTCCATGGCGGCGGAGACCAGCGGAATGGCGAGCGGAATGCCCCGGGAGAATCGGCTGTCGGTGGAGACGTCGCGCGGATGGACGGTGCTGTGGCGGGGAGCGAGAAGGACGTCGTCGAACGTCAGCGCGACGCCCGGCCTCAGGGAGCTCATCCGGCGGGAAGTCGGGCGGGAATCATCTTGAAGTTTACTCGGCTGTCTTCGGGGGGACAACCTTGGGTGCGTCGGGTGGGGCCGGGGCCGGCGGGACGGTCTTGCCGCTTTCGGCCGCCTGGATGGCCTCGTCCACCACGCTCTGGGCCGCCGCCGCGACCCCTTTCATCACCTTCCCGGCGCTGTCCACCAGCCCGGTGGTACCGGAGATGGCCTTGATGGGAATCCGGGCCGCCCGCATGGTGTCCTCGATCCCCTCGGAAATCTTGGCGAAGAGATTGGACGGCGCGGCCCGCGAGGCATACTTGCTCTCCAGGAACTCGACATAGTCGAGAATCTGGTAGCCCCGCTCGTCGGCCAGCGTCTCCAGCCGCCGCATGATTCGCTGCTTCAGCTGATCGTTCATGCTTCCCTCATCTTCCGCTGCCCACCCGGACCAGCTCCACCACCGGGGTGGCCAGGTACCTGGTCCGGGCCGCCCGGACCGTGACGGTGGCGGTCAGTTCATCGAGTGGCTTGAGTCCCTGAAGCTGGTCGGACTGGGTCTTGGTGACCATCACATACACGAAGCCGGTCTCCGGCAGGGGGCCCCGGGCGAGCAGATAGGCATGCCCCAGCGGCATCTCGGGCCGGAGCTCGTCGGCCACCTGCCGGGCAAGGAACTGGAGCCGCCAGTCCACCGTCCGTCCCACGTACCGGTCCGGCTGGTTTCGGAGCATCGCCGCAGTGACGGCGGGAATCGGGGCCACCGCGCCCTGCACCTCGCTCTGCCGCACCCATCCCTCGAGCGCCACCCGGACCCACTCGCGATCCCGTTCGCCCAGGATGATCAGCGAGGGCGATGCGACGGTCGCGAGGGTCTCGCCGTCCGGGGTCCGCTGAATCAGCGCCCCCGGCTTGAGGGTGCCCCGCATCGCCGAGTCATTGCGAGCGGCCGGAGGCCGCGAAGCAATCCCGCTGTCCGGGCGCCCCTGCCCGGAGTCATTGCGAGCCGCCGGAGCCGGCGAAGCAATCCCGCTGTCCGGTCGAGCCTGAGCCGGCGGCCGCGACGCCGCCT
>DATCXX010000018.1:0-5736 GCA_036565615.1 Gemmatimonadales bacterium
TGGCGCCCAGGGCCACCCGTACTCCAAGCTCCCGGGTGCGCTGCGCGACCGAATAGGAGATCACACCGTAGATCCCCATGGTCGCCAGCACCATCGCCAGGGCAGCAAAAATCCCGAGGACCCTTCCTTGAAGCCGGGGGCGCCACAGGGAGCGGGCGACCGCCTCCTCGAGGGTCTGGACCTGGAACATCGGCAGATCCGCATCGAGCGATCGCAACACCCCGCGCACGCCGGTCAGCACCGCGGTCAGATCGCCGCCGGCCCGGACCGTCACCGTCTGGGTATACCCTGTCCATTCGAAAAAGGGGAAGTAGATCGCCGGCCCCATTGGCTCCGGCAGGCGGTAATGCCGGATGTCGCGCGTCACCCCGACGATGGTAACCCAGGGGTCCGTGCTGGTCACGCCGCCGAACTTGAGCCGCTTGCCCAGCGGATTCTCCCCGGGGAACGCCCGCTTCGCCATGGACTCGTTGATCACCCCGACAGGGTTCAGGGTATCGCGGTCGGTGAGCGCGAGGTTCCGGCCCGAGAGAATGGGGACGTCGAGCGTCGGGAAGTAGCCCGGGGTGATGTACTGGTAGTGCGCCTCGAGCTCTTCACCCTGACGGGGCTCCGGCCGTCCCTCGACCGAAAACCTCGCCCGGACGTTCCAGCCGCTTTGCGGGATGCCCTGGGCGGAGCCGACTGCCTCGACGCCAGGAATCGCCGCGGTCCGCTGGAAGAGCTCGGTATAGAACGCGAACCGCTGGGTCTCCTCCGGATATTGCGGCCGGGGAAGCGAGATCCGGAACGTGAGCACGCCGCGTGGGGTAAAGCCCAGCTCCGTCGCGCTGAGCGCGCGGTAGCTGCGGATCAGCAGCACCGCACCCACCATCAGAATGAGGGAGAGCGCCACCTCGACCACCACCAGCGTCCCCCGCAGCCGGGTCCGCTCCCGGCCTTCCCCCGAGCCGCCGGTCCCTTCCCGCAGCCCCGTGGTGAGGTTTGCTCCCGAGCCCTTGAACGCCGGCACCAGGCCGAAGAGGACTCCGGTGAGCGCAGCCAGGAGCAGGGTGATGAGGAGCGTGCTCGCATCGAGCCGGAACGTCACATACCAGGGTAGCCCGTCGGGGTTGGCTTGCGCAAAGAGCTTCACGCCGATCGCCGCGACCCCGATGCCGACCAGCCCGCCCACACCGGCCAGGACGAGACTCTCGGTCAGCAGCTGGCGCACCAGGCGTCCCCGGCCGGCGCCGATGGCGGTGCGCACCGCAATCTCCCGTCGCCGCCCGGCGCCCCGGGTGAGGATCAGGTTGGCGACATTGGCGCACACGATGAGGAGCACGAACCCGACCCCTCCGAGAAAGATCAGGAGGGGACGCCGCATGTCGCCGACCAGGTCGTCACGGAGTGGAATCGCCTCCGCCTCCCATCGGTCATTGTCCTCGGGGAACTCGCGCTTGAGCCGCGCCGACAGCAGTTCGAGATCCCGCCGGGCTTGCGCGATATCCGTTCCGGGACGGAGCCGGCCCAACGCGCCGGCATAGAAGCGATTGCCTCTGCTTTGGCGGGCTGGGTCAACGGCAAACGGGACCCATGCCTCTCCCCGTTCCGGAAACGCGAAGCCCGGTGGCATGACGCCGGCCACGCGGTACGGCGTGCCGTCGACCTGGATGGTCCGGTCCACCACGCTGCTGTCACCCCCGAAACGCCGGCGCCAGAGCCCGTGGCTCAGCAGCACCACGCGATTCCGTCCGACCGTTTCTTCCTCGGGGTGGAATCCGCGGCCGAGGATCGGTCGGACGCCCAGCAGCGGGAAGAGGTTGGCGGTCACCATCGCCCCTTCGACCCGCTCGGGCTCGCCCTCCCCGGAAAACGCCAGCGCCTGCCAGGTCCACATGCCGAGCGTGGCGAACGAGCGGCTGTCGTCCCGCCAGGAGATGTAGTCGGGATAGGAGATGTTGACCCGGTGCTCGTCCCGGGCGCGATCCTGCACGTACACCGAGACGAGCTCGCCGGCGTTCTCATAAGGGAGCGGCCGGATCAGAATGGCATGCACGGCACTCACGATCGTGGTGGTGACGCCGACCCCGAGTCCAATGCAGAGAATCGCCGCCAGGGCAAAGCCGGGACTCTTGCGCAGCGTTCGCAGCGCGAAGCGCACGTCCTGCCACAGGTCTCCCATGATCTCCCTCCGCTCGGCCCGCTGCCGCTGCCGGGTGTCGATGGCCACGCACTCCTCCCGGATCCTGCCCAGCTCGCCGAACCGGCGCTCGGCCTCCTGCCGGGCTGCCAGGGGCGAGTGGCCCCGCTCCGCCAGCTCGCGCTGGTGCATCTCCAGATGAAACCGGAGCTCCTCGTCCACGTCCTGCCGAACATCCGAACGCCAGAAGCGGAGCGCCCGCCGCCACCCTCCGGGCTCGGAACCTGACATACTCAGACCGGCTGCTCGGTGGTCCGGAGCACCTTGCCGACCGCTTTCACGAACCGGCCCCAGGTGGCCGTTTCGGCCCGGAGCTGCTCCCGCCCTTTCGCGGTCAGGCGATAGAACTTGGCCTTGCGATTGTTTTCCGAAGAGCGCCATTCGGAGGCGATCCGGCCCCGCTCCTCCAGCCGGTGGAGCGCGGGATAGAGCGAGCCCTCGCCCACCTGGAGCATGTCTTCGGTGAGCCGCTCGATCCAGCGCGCCACCGCGTAGCCGTGGGCGGGACCCCAGCTCAGGGTCTGGAGCACCAGGAGGTCGAGGGTTCCCTGCAGCAGATCGAGCGGCGAGCGGCTCACGGTCGTTCCCATCGAAGGTTGAGGTATAGGATGGAATCCGATACCTCGAATGTCAAGGGGAGTGCCGTTAGTCCTGGTCCGCGGGGGTGAGGGGGACCAGCCGGGCCCGGGGGGGAATGCCCGGCTCCAGCTCCATGATCCCGACCGAGGCGGGGAGATCGAACCGGCGCGCCCCCGCCCCGCCGGGATTCATGACCGTCACCACCTGATCGAGCAGGGTGAGCAGCGGCTTGTGGGTGTGCCCGAAGATGATGACCTCGGCATCGGGCCAGCGCTGGTGGAGCCGTTCGGGGGTGGGAACCCCCAGCTGATGGCCGTGCACGATCAGGAAATCGAATCCCTCGATCCGCGCTTCCACGATCTCGGGCACCCGGCTCCGGATATCGAAGTCGTCGGTATTCCCGGAGACGGCCAGCACCGGCGCGATGCTTTCGAGCTCCTCCAGCAGTGCGGAGGGCCCGATGTCGCCGGCGTGAAGAATCCGGTCTACTTCGCGGAAAACCTCGAACACTTCGGGACGCAGCAGGCCATGGGTGTCGGAGATGATGCCGAGGCGCATTGTGGGAGGGAGCCAGGGAGCCAGGGAGCCAGGGAGCTAGGGCGCTAGCGGAACGAGGCGGGCGGCGGGGCGGGGCTCGGCATGCCGTTCGAGGAACATGCCGTCGGAGATGGCGGCGATCTCTTCCGCCCCCCGCCAGGCCGCCTGCAGGGAAGCCAGCTCGCCCTCCAGCGCCCGGCGTTCGGCGTCCTCGTTGGCGGCCATCTCCAGCGCGAGACGATCGACCAGGGGAAGCCGGGGCAGCAGGGTCTGGGGCTCGCTCCCGATCCCGCCCCGGCCCCAGAACGACCGCTTGGTGATGTTGAGCGCCAGCCGCTCGGCGTCGGACGCGGTCATGTCCTCCTGGACCGGGTCCTGCGCATCGGGAAACCTGCCCCAGGAGCAGCGCATGGCGATCGCGGCCACCCGGGCGAAATATCCCTCCGGATTCGCCGCATCCTCCAGCTTGGTGACCGCGTAGCGGACCACATCCTCGCTGGCATCGGCGCCGTTGAGCACGGCGAGCAGCTTCCCGGCCACGTGGAGCCCGTGATCGCCCGACAGCGTGGCCAGGCCGCCGTCGTGCCGAACCTGGAGCCGCCAGGGCTCCCGCGGGTCGGGCCGCACCAGGGCAGAGTGATCCAGGTGCCGGGCCCGGATCACCGCCGGCTCACCGCCATCGCCCCGGGTTACGGCAAGCACCCGGTTGCCCTGGCCGTGTACCCGGAGCCAGGTGGTCAGGTCGTAGCCGAGGTGCACTCCGGTGAGCCGGCGCCAGGAGAAGTCCACCGCCTTCTCGCCCCGCGCGAGCCAGCGGCCCAGCAGCCGGCCATAGCGCCAGGCGGCGATCTCGGGTTTGAGCGCGGGACCGATCCGGACCAGGGCGAGGCCTTCGGGGAGGTAGGCCAGGCCGATGTTGTCGGTGGAATAGCGGATTCGGGTGCCGGCAAAGCGCCGCTCGCACTCTTCGACCGCCTCCCAGCGCTCGTCCAGCGGAGAGAGGTTCCAGCGCTCGCAGGCCGGACAGATGACCCAGAGCCGCCCCTGCCGGGCGTCGAATGCCAGCCGGGTGCCGACGGGGAAGGTCGGAAGGACGGCGTTGGTGCCGAGGTCCGAGTTGCAGAAAAGACAGGTGGAGTACATCAGTCCTCAGCCGTCAGCCGTCAGCCATCGGTCAAAGCCCACTGGAAAGTAGCACAAGAACTGCAGGCTGAGGGCTGAAGGCTGAAAGCTGAAGGCGATCAGCTCCCCCAGCGCGGGGCTATTTGGATCTCGATCTGGAGCTGATCAAGCACCCGCTGCACCACGAAATCCACCAGCTCCCCGATCCGGGTCGGCCGGTGGTAGAACCCCGGAGCGGCTGGAATCACCACCGCGCCGGCCTCGGTGACCTGCACCAGGTTGCGCAGATGAATCAGCGACAGCGGCGTTTCACGCGGCACCAGGATGAGCTTGCGCCGCTCTTTCAGGGTCACGTCCGCGGCCCGCTCGACCAGCGAGCGGCTGCTGCCCTGTGCGATCGCCGAGACGGTGCCCATGGAGCAGGGGCAGATCACCATCCCCGCGGTACGCTGCGATCCGGAGGCCGGTTTGGCCCCTCGATCCTCGTCCGGGAACACGGTGACCGAGGACCAATCCTTCCCCGCGGCGGCTTGAAGCGCGGGGAGGTCGGCGATGCCGCATTCCTGCTGGAGCAGCCGCCAGCCGTGCCCGCTCACGATGAGCCAGAGGGGTAGCTTGGCGGCCGCCAGCACTTCCAGCAGCCTGACGGCATAAGCCGCACCCGACGCCCCGGTTATCCCCAGGACAATCGGGTCCCGGCTCATTGTCCTTTCCGGTTCGGCGTCGGGCTCTTGACGGGGTGCTTGGGTGGCGAAGGCGGCCGCGGGAAAAACTTGGACGACTGCGGCAGTCCCTTCGGCTTCGGGGGCGGCGGGCCGGGGCGGCCAGGCCGCGAAGACTCTCGGCGTGGTGACATGCCCTGAATCTATGCGGGAATCGAGGATTGTCACGCCGTGAGAGGTGAAAGGTGAGAGGTGAGAGGTGAGAGATAAGACGGTCTGTCCCTCTCACCTCTTACCTCTCACGATATGAGTCGGTCCACCAGCGCAAACGCAAACACCGTCACGCTCATCACCCCGTTCATCGTGAAGAAGGCAGCGTCGAGTCGGCTGAGATCGTTCGGTTTCACGAGCTGATGTTCGTAGATCAGAATACCGGCCGCTGCAACGACCCCGGCGTAGTACCACGGGCCGAAGCCGGCGCCGGATCCGAAGAGGAGCAGCGCGGGAATGGTGATCCCGTGCAGCAGCTTGGCCGCGAGGATGCTGCGATCGACGCCCAGACGCACCACGGCGCTCCGAAGTCCGGCACCGCGATCGAACTGCTCGTCCGGGAGCGCATAGAAGATGTCGAACCCGGCCACCCACGTCGCGACG
>DATCXX010000050.1:0-2551 GCA_036565615.1 Gemmatimonadales bacterium
GCAGGCGGCCACCTCCGCGGTGCCGTTGGCGCCTTCCGCTCGATGCTCGGAGCGGCGAGCCAGCAGCGCCCGCGTTTCCGCGAGCTCCGGCACATGGTCGGGCAGCGCCGCGTCGGCCAGCGCAGTCCACCCCCGCCCCAGCTCCGCGTACTTCGCGGCGGCGGTCGTCAGGGCCGGATCGGAGAGCGCGGTGCCCGCCTCCTCCAGGAATTCGGCGAACATCGGGCGGGACAGACCGCCGCCGGTGCCGTAATACTCGATGTATTCGGTCACGGAGCTGAGTCCCTGATAGAGCCGGTGGCCGGGCGGGAACATCTTCTCCCAGGAATCCGGCGCCTTGCTCCCGTCGAGTTGTTCGGCCCATTTCGCGAAGGCATCGAGGCGGAAATTCTTCATCTTGCAGGTGGTCAGTGCATCGATGCAGGCCCCGATACCGCTCCGGACCAGGGGCGCGAGATCGGGCGATGCGGGAGCGCGATCCACCGCGAGGATCCGGTTCTTGAACTTCTTGATCCGGCCCCGGGCCTGGGCCAGGTTGGCCAGCGGCACCGGGACCGGGTCGTCGGCCAGGTCGCCCACCAGCGCGGTGGCGGCGGCGTCCTCGACTCCGTGAATCGCGACCACGTGATAGGCGCCGCCACCGAACTTCGCCGGCATCGCGCGATGGGGGAGACCGGCCGCGTCGAGCCAGGCCATGACCGGGCGGCCGCCCTCGAGCAGCTCGCGGAGCTGGCGCTCCCCCGGCTTGACGCCGGCGGACTCCTTCACCACCGGGGTGAGCCCGAAACGGCTGAGCGCTTCCCGGGTCCACCCCAGATCGTCCTGCCAGAGGTGCCGGCCGGCGATGAAGAACGAGGAGAAATCTTCCTTGGCGTAGTAGAAGGCGAACACCCCGGCGCCGATCCCGCCGGCGATGCCGAACACCATCGCTTCGCTGAGCGGTGCACCGGTCCGCGGGTTACGGATGCCGGCCTGCGACAGGAGGGCGCGCAGCGCCGCCGCGGCAGGGATGCTGCCGGGAAAGTGATGGGGAGTCCGGCTGGAATCGGAGGGTTGCGCGACCTGCCGGATGATCTGCCGCCGCGCGGTGGTGTAGCTCTCGCCGGTCTTTCCCATGCGGGTCCGGACCAGCTGCTTGAGATGCTTGCGCTCGGTCACTGTCCTCTCTCCTTCTCGGGCCGGGAAACGGACCCTACGCGCCCCGCTTCCCGGCGATCGAGAAGTGAGCGGACGAGACCAGTGTTCCCCTCGAGGACAGCGATCCCCTTTGCCTCCGCGGCGGCCGGACGGCGTAGGCGTCCGGTCAGGAGGTCAGGCGTGAGGTGGCGCCTTTATACACTAGCGCGAAGCCGGAATTCGGGAAAGTGGGGCTCTCGCTGCTGCCCCGAGGCCCGGGAATTGCGGCCCGGGAGCGCCATGCGAAACCGCCTGCTCGGTGCCGTTGCCCTCCTCGGACTGCCGCTGTTCGCCGGCTGCTCCACCGACTCCGCCGTCCCCGGGCAAGGCGTGCTGACCCCACCCGCCGATCCGGCGCAGCGGGTCGAGTGGCCGGTGTACGGAGGCGACCCGGGAGCGCAGCGATACTCTCCGCTGGAGGAGATCACTCCCGGCAATGTCGGAGCCCTCGCGCTGGCCTGGGAGTGGAGCACCGGAGAGCGGGAGACAACGGACGCTCTGGGGAACCGCATCCGGCCCGGCTCCTTCGAGGCCACTCCGCTGATGCTGGGTGATACCCTGTATCTCAGCACCCCCTATCATCATGCGGTGGCGCTGGACGCGGCCTCCGGGCGCGAGCTCTGGCGATTCGATCCCGGCACCACCAAGGTGGGCGAAGCGGGCTTCGGCCATCCGAGCTTCGTCCACCGGGGGGTGGCCGTATGGTCCGCGGCGGGCGAGCGGCGGGTCTTCCTCAACTCGCGCGAGAATCTCTTTGCGCTCGACGCCGCCACCGGCCTTCCGGTAGCCTCCTTCGGCACCGAGGGCCGAGTCGACCTCACCCGGAACCTTCGCTGGCCGGTCAACCCGAGTCACTACGGCCAGTCGTCTCCCCCGGTGATCTGGAGAGACCTGGTGGTGGTCGGCAGCGCCGTTCCCGATGGGCTGATTCAGGAGCGTCCCCCGACCGGGGAGGTGCAGGCCTTCGACGTCCGCACCGGGCGGCGGATCTGGGCATGGCATCCCATCCCCCGCCCCGGCGAGCCCGGCAGCGAGACCTGGGATCCCGACGCAAGCGACCGCATCGGTCACACCAACGTCTGGGCGCCGTTTTCGGTGGACACGGCCCGGGGACTGCTCTATCTGCCGGTCAGCACGCCGACCAATGATTGGTATGGCGGCCGCCGGAGAGGCGCCGGACTCTACGGGGAGTCGCTGGTCTGCCTCGACGCGCGAACCGGCCGGCTGGTCTGGCACTACCAGATCGTGCATCACGGATTGTGGGACTACGACCCTCCGTCCGCGCCGATGCTGCTCTCGCTTGAATTCGGGGGACGCCAGGTGGAGGCGGTGGCGTTGCCGGGCAAGACCGGCTTTCTGTACGCCTTCGACCGGC
>DATCXX010000053.1:0-21927 GCA_036565615.1 Gemmatimonadales bacterium
CGGCCCGCCACCGTGACCGCCGCCGCCGCCGTCTTGAGTCCCGCCTCGATCTTCTTCCGCTTGATGCGCATGTGGGTTCCTTGGTCAATGAGAATCCTAGACGGCGCCTTTGATGCCGCGCCGGGCGGCGACCTCCCGAACGACGACCTGGGCCGCGACCACGCCCCCGGCCACCAGCCCCGCCTTCAGGGCTTTCTTCCCGATCTGCTTGGCCACCGTGGTCTTCTTGCGAAGCCTGCGCTTGGCGGCCGCGGCCTTGATGCGTTGGGTGAGCTTTGCCATGGCGATCTCCGTTGGGCGATGAGCCATCAGCCATCAGCCATCAGCCATCAGCGTGACTGAGGGCTGACAGCTGATAGCTACAGACTTCCTTATTGCGCTACCAGCTGGCCCCGGATCTCGCCCCCGGGGTTCGCTGGGGTATGCACGTTAATGTACGCGTTTCCCGAACGGATCTTGGCCACGAGGGTCGCAAAGGTCTCCCCGCCGACCACCGCGGAACCCGCGAGGGTGCCGGAGGCCAGCACCCCGGTGAACACCCCGGCCGCTGGCGCGGTGGCCAGCAGGCTCAGCGCAATGGGGCCGGCTTCAGCGGTGGTCCCCACGTGGATGTGGGAGCTGGTGGGACTGAGCAGGTTGCTGACCGACACGCTGAAGGTGATGGTGGAGTTGGCGTCGTTGATGGTCACCGTCGCGGTCCCGGTCGCGTTCGTGGTGACCGGGGTGGGCCGTTCGGCCGCGCCGGTCAGCGTCGCAGTGAAACTGGTTTCGAGGTCGGGTCCGGTTTCGTCGTCATCGTCACAGGCGACGGCCCCGACGAGCAGGAAGGCCGAGGTCAGGGCCCCGGCGGACAGCTTGCGCAACATGATATACGCCTCCAATGAGTCTGATGGTCGTCCTTCGATTGGATGACGATCAGGGGGGCGGGAGCCTCACACCCAATGAAGGCGATTGGAAGGAACAGGTCCCATTGCATGAAAGTGACCGGGAACCGATCCGAAATCTCAACGGGATGGGCCGGCGGGTCGTAAGGTGAGGGTCCACGCGGTTGTCACCCTCGACGAAAGCCCACTGGCATGAAGACGCTGGCTCTCCTGGTCTCCCTCACCGTCCTCGCGTCCTCGGCGGGCGCCCAGAGCGCGCCGACCGGCCCGATCCGGCTCACGCTGGCGGCGCAGGGCAACGAGGCGCGCTTCATCGTCCGGGAACAGCTGGCCGGCGCCGAGCTGCCCAACGATGCGATCGGGGTAACCCGCGCGATCACCGGAGGCATCACCCTCGACGCCCGCGGGAGGGTGGACTCCTCTGCGTCGCGGATCAGCGTGGATCTCACCACGCTCACCAGCGACCGCGCCCGGCGGGACAATTTCATCAAGCGGCGGACGCTCGTCACCGATTCGTTTCCCACGGCGGAGCTGGTGGTCACCGGCATTCGGGGCCTGCCCGCGACGCTGCCGGCCTCGGGCACCATGACGCTGGTGCTCACCGGCCATCTCACGATTCACGGGGTCACCCGGCCCAGCACCTGGGACGTCACCGCGCGGGTCGAGGGCGAGTCGATCCTCGGCCTGGCCGTCACCCGGATCAAGTTCGGGGATTTCGGCATGACCCAGCCCCGGGTGGCCATCGTGCTGAGCGTGGTCGACGACATCCGGCTGGAATACGATTTTCACTTCGTGCGGGAAGCCTCGCCCGGAACCCGCTGACAGCCGGTGTCCGGAACGACCAGGGGCCGGCGTGCGCCGGCCCCTGGTGTGTTTCAGAGATTGCTTCGGCGGCTCCGCCGCCTCGCAATGACTACATCCCGCCTCCGCCACCGCCCAGCGTGATGGAGACCCCCGCCGCGAGCGGGATGAGGCCGATGCCGGAGGCCCCGAGGTAACGGGCCTCGATCCAGAATCTGGCCTTTTCGTTGAGCCGGAACGCCAGCCCAACCGCACCGGTGTACCCGAACTCATTCTCGGTTTGTTCCAGATCGGCGTCGGCGTCAACGTCGGTGCGGAACTGCTGCCCCAGCATACCGACCCCCGCCAGAACGTAGGGGTTTACCTTGGCGTCGTCGGCGCCGAAGCTGTAGCCCAGCGCGCCCATGAACGCGATGATGTTGGTCTTTTCCTTGGCATTGGGATTAATGAGATTGTCGTGGGAGTGGCTTCCGAAGAAGCCTTCCGCCTCGATAAACAGCCCACGCGAGCCGATGTCCAGTCCGATCCCTCCTTGCAGCAGCCATCCGTTCTTCGCGACGTCGCCGAAGTCCCCGGTCGCGAACGAAGGGCCTCCTCCGAAAAAGATGTTGGCCTGCGCCTCCGCCCGCGACGTGACCGCAGTCATGGCGAGCGCGCCGAGAACCATCGGAACCGCGAACCGTCTCATGGAGCCTCCAGGGGGGGAAGGGTGCGGGAATCCGCCCTATAACTGTGGCGAGAGACCGATAGTCGGTCAAGGCCCAACCTTGACTTCCAGCCCGGTGCCGCGATGCTCCATGCCAGGAGGTACCCCCCGTGTTCCGTTCCCGGCTGTCGCTGGCGCTGCTGGTGGTCGCCCTGGTGGCGCTCTTTTTCCCGACCTTCACCACCCTGCTGACCGACTGGTGGTGGTTCCAGGAGATCGGTTACCAGGTGGTCTTTACCAGAGAGGTCACCACCCGGCTCCTGCTCTTTCTCGGGGTCGGTGGGCTCACCGCGCTGGTCCTGTGGGTGAACCTCCGGGTGGCTCAGCGGGGGGTAGTGCCCAACCCGACCGTCTTCCGGATCGGGGAGTCGGCCCAGCGGGTCGACCTCACCTCCGGGCTGCGGCGGGCGTCCCTTCCCATCGCCCTGGTGGTGGGCACTCTGGCGGGCCTGGCGGGGACCGCGGGATGGACCCTGGTGCTCCGGATGATTCACCGGACCCCGTTCGGGGTGACTGATCCGATCTTCGGGCGGGACGTGGGGTACTACATCTTCACCCTCCCCGGGGTGGCCGCCGCACTGGGATTCCTTTCCGGACTCGCGGGTCTCACCCTGCTCCTCCTGGTTCCCCTGTATTACGTCCGGCGGGATATCGTGGTGCTTCCCCGCCAGCTCCGGATCGAGCCCAGCGCCGGGCGGCACCTCGCCATCCTCATGGCGGCGATGTTCGTCCTGACCGCGGTCCGGCTCTGGTTCGTGGATGCGCCGAGCCTGCTCTACTCGACGACCGGGCCGCTGGTGGGTGCGAGTTATACCGATCTCCACGCCCGGCTGCCGGCGATCCGGATCACGGCCATCCTGGCCCTGGCCGCCGCCGTCCTGGTGCTGGTCGGTGCGGGACGCCGGCGCCTCGATCGCTTCGGTCTCATCGCGGTTCTGGGCTATCTGGGTGCGGTGCTCCTGGGCCGGGGCGCCTTTCCCCTGCTGATGCAGAAGTTCATCGTCGCCCCGACCGAGCTGACCCGGGAAACGCCCTATCTGCGGCATCACATCGCCGCCACCCGGCAGGCGTGGGGGCTGGACAGCGTGGAAACCCGGGAGCTGGACGGCGAAGCCGACCTCACCGTCGCCGACCTCCGGGCCAACACCGCCACCATCGAGAACGTGCGGCTCTGGGACCGGGAGCCGCTGCTCCAGACCTTCGGCCAGCTGCAGGAGATCCGCACCTATTACGACTTCATTTCGGTGGACGACGACCGATACTGGATCGACGGGAAGTACCGGCAGGTCCTGCTCTCGCCGAGAGAGCTCAACGTCGCGTCGCTGCCGACGCGCACCTTCATCAATGAGCACCTGACCTTCACCCACGGGATGGGCATTACCCTCGCTCCGGTCAATCAAGTGACCACCGAGGGTCTCCCGGTGCTCTTCATCCAGGACCTGCCGCCGGCCTCCAGCGTCGCGCTGCCGATCCGGCGGCCCCAGATCTACTACGGCGAGCTGGCCAACGAGTATGTCTTCGTGAATACCCGGCAGCGCGAGTTCGACCACCCGTCGGGCGAGGCGAATGTCTATGCGGCATACGAGGGAACCGGCGGGATTCCGGTGGGCGGGATGCTGCGCCGGACCCTGCTCGCGGCGCGCTTCCGCTCGTCCAAGATTCTCTTCTCCCAGGACATCACCGGGGAGAGCCGGGTGCTGTTTCACCGGGAAATCGGAGCCCGGGCCCGAAAGGCGCTGCCGTTTCTCGAGTTCGACCGGGACCCCTACCTGGTGCTCAGCGCCGACGGCACCCTGCAATGGATCCTCGACGCCTACACCGCGTCGTCGGGATATCCCTACGCCCAGCGGCTGGGCAACAACACCAGCTACATGCGGAACAGCGTCAAGGTGGTGGTGGACGCCTACCAGGGCTCGGTGCGAGCGTATCTGAGCGCGCCGGACGATCCGCTGATCCGGACCTGGGCCCGGATCTTCCCCGGCATCTTCGCGCCGCTGGACAGCATGCCGGCCGATCTGCGGGCCCACCTTCGCTACCCGGACGATCTCTACCGGGCCCAGACCACCATGTACACCACCTACCACATGGTGGCGCCCGAGGACTTCTATCACCGCGAGGACCAGTGGCAAATCCCCATGGTGACCCGGGGCGACGGCTCGGTCCCGTTCATGCGCCACATCATCATGCGGCTGCCCGATGAGGCGAAGGCCGAGTTCATCTACATGGTCCCGTTCACCCCGCGGGGGAAGGACAACCTGGCGGCGTGGATGGTGGCCCGCAACGACGGGGCAGAGTATGGGAAGCTGCTGGTCTACCGGCTCTCCCGGCAGAGCCTGGTGTTCGGCCCTCAGCAGATCATCAACCGGATCAATCAGGACACCGATATCGCGCGCCAGGTATCGCTGTGGGACCAGCGGGGATCGCAGGTGATTCGCGGCGACCTGCTGGTGATCCCGATCGAGCAGTCGCTGCTCTACGTGCAGCCGCTCTATCTCCGGGCCGAGGGAGGGAAGATCCCCGAGCTCAAGCGGGTGATCGTGGCCTTTCAGAATCAGGTGGTGATGGGGGAAACCCTGGACGGGGCGCTGGCGGCGCTGTTCGGCGGCGGCCCGGCGCCCCGGGAGCAGACCATGGCCTCGGTGGGCGCAGACACCGTCGCGGGTGGGTCGGCGGAATTCCGCGCGCTGGCGGCGACCGCGCGGGGCCACTACCAGGCGGCACTCACCGCCCAGCGGGAGGGGGACTGGGCCCGCTATGGCGAGGAGATCCGCAAGCTCGGCGAGGTGCTGGCGCGGATGGGCGATCGGCCCCGGTGAGGCGGGGAAGACTGGGGAAGGGGGAAGACTGGGGAAGGGGGAAGACTCGGGAACGGGGAAAACCGGGGGAATGCCCGAGGGCTGATGGCTGAAGGCTGAGGGCTCCCGGCTCACATCCGGAAGACGTAGCTCAGCTTGCCGAAGAACCCATCGACGGTCCGGCTCAGGTCGCCGAACCGGAACTGCTCCGGCTCCCGCATGGTCGAGCCATAGCCCAGGTAGACCAGGGTTCCCGGGGTGGGGCGGTAGCTGAACAGCCAGTCCATTCGGAATTCATTGGTGCTGCTGCCGGGATCCTTGACCCCGCCGATCAGGATGGGCCGTCCCAGCCGGTCCACCAGCGGCGCCCGTTTCTGCGCGGCGTACTGGCCCACCAGCCGGAGAAAGAGCGCGCGATTCACCTGGTATTCGACCTTGATCCGGGGGATGGTCTCGCTGGATGAGCGGGAGCCGTCGCGCCGGCGATTGAGCACCAGCCGGCTCATCTGGAGCGTGGTGCGGAGGGCCGCGGTCGGGCGGAGATCCACCGAGCCGTCGATCCGGAGACTGGTCCCCGGGGCCGCCTCCTGGAAGATCGGCACCCTTCCCGCGCTGACGCTCGCCGTCGCGGTGAACCGGCGGAACGTGGGCGTGGTCACCCGCAGCTGTCCGCCCCACTGGTTGCGCTCCGGGCCCGGCACGGTGAACCCGACGGTATCGAGGGCGGCGCCGGTGCCGGTCTCGACCGAGAACTGGCTGTAGCGTGCCGGGTCGTAGCTGAAGAAGTTGCGGCTCAGCGTGCCGCCGATCTGCCAGCCGCCCCGGAGGGTCGCGCTGGGATTGAGGAACTCGCCTCCTTCGATGGGCCCCGCGCCCAGCTCGGAGTATTCCCAGATCCGGGTGAACCCGATGAAGGTCCCGTAGGTCTGCACCGTCGCCCCGGGTTTGCCGTAGAAGCTCAGCCGGTTGAAGAGGCTCGCGTTGACGATCCCGGTGCGATTGACGAAGCCGGCCGCCGCCTCGAATTCCGGACTGATGGCCTGAAGGCTGTAGTGGAATCCCCAGCCCCGTCCGGTCCGGTCCCAGACCGCCTGGAGCAGCGGTCCGCTCCTGCCGGCGCCGCCCCGCTCGGTCCAGGATTGCGCCGCCTGGAATTCGAGGTAATAGAGCCGGGAGTGGTAGAGCCGAAGGTCGAGGCCGCCCAGGCGGGAATGGTGGGGACCTTCCTCGCGGGTGGTGAGCACCGCCCCGGCGGTCCCCCCGATGGGAAGGTCGTTGCGGAGCCGGAGGATGCCGAAGAACGGGGTATGCGCTCCGCTCAGCGAATAGGCCTGGTCATCGGCCACCAGCATCGTGGCCAGGCTGGTGCGCCCCAGCTTCCCGGCCAGCTTGGCGCCGCCGCGAGGGGCCACGATGCTGCGGGTGTAGATGAGCTGATTCGGGGTATCGAACAGCTCGAGCCCGTCGAGAAAGAAGGGCCGCTTCTCCGGATAGAACAGGGCGAATCGCTCGTTGAGCACCACCTGGCCCACATCGGCTTCGACCTGGCTGAAGTCGGGATTCCAGGTGCCGCTCATGGTCAGGTTCTGCCGGATCCCCCACCGGACATCGGCGCCGAACTCGCCCGACTCGTCATACTGCCAGTCGGCGGGGAGGATCCGGCTTCCGTCCAGGCGGCCGGTGACGGTCGGGGTGAGGTCGAGCACCAGTCCGCGACGCAGATCGCGCAGCCCTTCGAGGGTTCCCGACTGTCCCAGGAAACTCGCGCTGGCCCGGACCGCTGGAGTCCAGGTGTCCTGGAAGCCGCTATGCTGAACCCGCCGCAGCACGTTGATGCCCCAGACCTGCTCGCTTCGGTCCTGGTAGTTGAGGCTCTTGAACGGGATGCGGATCTCGACCTCGTAGCCCCCCTCGACCACCCGGCCGCGCGACTCGAAGACGTAGTCGGGATTGAGATCGACGTTGCCTTCGAGTGGATTGATGTTCTGGCTGCCGCCCCCGGTGGCGGAGCGTCCGCCCGCCCCCCCGCCGAACTGATCGCTCCGGGTCCCGTCCTGCTGCACGCCCAGCGGGTTCACCCCGAAGAGAAAGGCGAGCCGCCGGTCGTTGTGGGTGTCGAGGAGAATCTGGACGTTGTCTTCGCTGGTGATGTTGTCGCGGTTGGCCCGGGTGGCCCGGACCACGTCGCCGTGCAGCTCCCGGGCGCGAATCCCGAAGTAGATCGCGTCGGGACCGTACCAGACCAGCACCTCGGTCGGCTCCTCCGCCGGCCGGCCGTCCACCGGCTGGTACTGGGAGAATCCGGTGAGCCGTGCCGCTCGGCCCCAGACCGACTCGTCGAGCCGGCCGTCGATGACAAGAGCCGGGCCGGATTGCGAGGATTCGATCCGGGGAACGGTGACCCGGGTGCGATGCTCCCGGCCGCTGAAGGCGGGGACGGTGTCCTGGACCAGTGCCAGGGACAGTATGGCGATGAGGTGCATGGAGGGGGAAATGTACTAGGCAGCAGGGGTCCGAGATCAGGGGTCAGGGGAACTGAAATCCCCTGACCCCTGACCCCTGACCCCTGACCTCTGACCTCTGACCTCTGACCTCTGACTCGCCGCTACTCGTCCTCCCCGTCGGCGTCGTCGTCCTCGAAGGCGTGGAAGGACTGCCGGATGTTCTGTTCGACGCGGGAACGGCCCTGCTGGGAAAGCGCGGCCGGATCGAGCAGCGCGGTGCCGCCCTGGTCCAGGAACCAGCTTCCCACGTCGAGCAACAGGGTGAGACCGACTTCGCCGTCCGCCAGCACCTCGACCGGTTCGTCGAGGTCGATCTTCACGACCTCGGTGAGATCGGTGGTGAAGGTGAACGGCGTGCCGTTGAAGGTGCCGTTGACCCGGATGCTGACCCCGTTGAAGGCGGGATTGGCCGCGATGAAGGCCGCATCCTCGTTGTTATTGGTCGGCTTGTGGATCTGCAGCATCAGCTCGTCATAGGTCCCCGCCGGGAGATCCACGGTGAAGACGGGGTCCGCTCCTTCATCCACCGGCGGATCCAGCAGCAGGGGTCCGAGCCGCAGCGGCGGACACTCGTCTCCGTCTTCCGAATCATCCTCGATGTCGGCGGGACAGCTGCCGTCGTCCTGGCCCAGCTTGATCTTTCGGGCCACCAGCTGCACGTCGGTGATGACGATCACGTCGGGACCCCGGGTGACCGAGACCGCGAGGGACGGCGCGGTGGTCGCGCCGGTTCCGCTGCTGGCCAGCTGGAAGACGACGGTGCCCGTTCCCTCCGGGCCGGCCGGTCCATCCGAACAGGCCAGCGCAGCCGCGGCGAGCAGGGTTCCCGTCAGGCATGCCGATCTTTGCATAGGAAATCTCCGGATCGAGTGCAGATGAACTACGAGAGGGAGACGCGAGCCCGCCGGAGGATGACACAGGCCGGCAGGCGCGGCTCCCGACCCACGTCACCGGCAAGCCCCAAGCCAGTCGGCGATGCCGGGTGTGCGGCGGAATGGCGCGGAGGACGTCCGACTTCGGAAGGGAAGAGGTTTGCATAACCGTCTCGCCGGCGATACGCTCTGGTGAGCGTTCACCCTGGAGAACAGCATGGCGACCACACCGCGCAAATCCGTGAAGAAAGTCCAGACCAAGGCCAAATCCGCGGCCAAGGCCGTCAAGACCGTCCAGCCGAGCATTCGCGCCCGCGCGGCGAAGGCGGCCAAGGCGCTCAAGGCCGCGGTCGCGAAGGCCAAGGGGACCCGGGCCGCGCGCATCGCCGCGGGCGCGGTCGCAGCCAGCGCGGTGATGGCGGCGGGATACGTCGCGGGGAAAGCCCGGAGGCCCCGGAAGAAGCGCCCCTGGTAGCACGGTGACCCCCGGGCGCGTCGCGCTCGTCGTCGGCGCGAGCGTCCTGGCCACCCTGCTCGCGGTGGTGCTCCTGCGCAACCTCACCGCGGGGGAGAAGCAGGTCGAGCGCACCATTCCGCGGAAGTACTCGATTCACGATCCCGACTTCGTGCGGGCCATGGGCCTCGCCCTGGGGCCCACGGTGGTCGGGGGAAACCGGATCGAGACTCTGCTCAACGGCGACGCCATCTTTCCGTCCATGCTCCAGGCCATCCGGAGCGCTCGCCACACCATCACCTTCGAGACCTATATCTACTGGTCGGGCGAGATCGGGCGCCTCTTCGCCGAGGCGCTCGCCGAGCGCGCCGTTGCGGGCGTGCAGGTGCACGTGCTGGTGGACTGGCTGGGTGGCAACAAGATGGAGGAACGCTTCATCACCTTGATGGAAGGGGCGGGGGTGGAGTTCCGGAAGTACCGGCCGCTGCGCTGGTACAACCTCCACCGGCTCAACAACCGCACCCACCGGAAACTGCTGGTGGTGGACGGACGAACCGGGTTCACCGGCGGCGTGGGCATCGCGGAAGTCTGGACCGGGAACGGGCAGGATCCCGAGCACTGGCGCGACAGCCATTTCCGGATCGAAGGCCCGGTGGTGGCGCAGATGCAGGCGGCCTTCATGGACAACTGGATCGAGACCACCGGGGCAGTGCTGCACGGGAGTGAATACTTCCCCGAGCTGGTGCCCGCCGGCACCGATTCCGCGCAGCTCTTCAGCAGCTCCCCCACCGGGGGAAGCGACAGCATGGCGCTGATGTACCTGCTCGCCATCACCGCCGCCCAGCGCTCGATCGACCTGTCCAGCGCGTACTTCGTGCCGGACGACCTGGCCATGCAGGCGCTGACCGACGCGCTCGCCCGGGGGGTTCGGATCCGGATCATCACGCCCGGCAAGCACATGGATGCGGAGACGGTGCGGCGCGCCTCCCGGGCCCGCTGGGGACCGCTGCTCTCGGCGGGAGCCGAGATCCACGAGTATCAGCCCACGATGTACCACTGCAAGGTGTTCATCGTGGACGGGCTGCTGGTGTCGGTCGGGTCCACCAATTTCGACCCCCGGTCCTTCCACCTGAACGACGAAGCCAGCCTCAACATCTACGACGCCGAATTCGCCCGGCAGGCCACCGCGGACTTCGAGCGCGACCTGACTCGGGCCCGGCGGATTACACCGGCCGAATGGGAGAACCGGCCGCTGCGGGAGAAGATCATGGAGCGGCTGGCGTCGCTGCTGGGGGCGCAGCTGTAGGAGGGACCGGCTAGTTCTTGCGCCGCTTCCGGATTTCCCGTGCGACCACCCCTGCCGCCGCGAGCGCACCGGTGAGGATGCCGGTCTTGATCGCCTTGCGGGTCACCTTCTTCACCGTGGTGACCTTCCGTTGCACCGACTTCTTCCCCTCCGCGACCAGCACCCGGGTCTCCACCTTCTTGTAGGCCTTGCGGCCGGCCCCGCCGAGCTTCTTGATCAGCTTGCCCACGTCGTCTCTCCCGGATGGGGGGCCCTGGGGCCCGTGGCGCCTCGGTCGATTCCGAGCCAAAGCTATCAAAAAACGACCCGGGCGCGATTGCTCGCGTCCGGGCCGTCTCTCCCGTGGCTTCCGGAGCTCATCGTTGCTATCGAGCGTCCTGCCGCGGGCCTTCGGGGGGACTACATCAGGGGTGACGATGCCGGGGCGCCAGCCACACACGGCCGGAATCCGCCACGGGCTACGTCCCGATCCCGACCAGGAGCATGAAGGTCCGGAGCTTGTAGCTCTCGCTCGAGGTGAGGGTGGACAGCTTGAGATCCTGGAGGCCGTACACGTAGCGCCCTTCCAGGGTGATGCCGGTCCCGCGCCCCAGCCGGAGCCCCGCGCCGATGACGGCGGCGTAGTCGGTGCTCTTGCGGGGGGACGCATCGTTACACTCGGCGCCGGCGCCGGTGCGGCAGCGCACCTCGAAGGAGATCTGCGGGCCGGCGTAGACGAAGGGCCGGATGCCGGAGGTGGGGATGTTGATCTTGAGGTAGGCGGGGATGTCGATGTAGTCGAGTTTGGTCTCCGCCACCGCAATGCTCTCGTCGGAGCGCAATCCCCGCTGGGCGTAAAGCGCCTCGAAGCCGATACCGACCACCGGCGCGCTGTACCCGAAGTACAGCCCTGCCGCGAAACCGGTCCTGGTCTTGAGGCTTCCGGGGAGCACCCCCTTGTTGGAGATGTTCCCGAACGAGAGCCCTCCCTTGATCCCCACTTCGCCGCCCCAGGCGCTCTGGGCCGCAACCGGTGTCGCCGCGAGCGCTGCGAAGGCACCCGCGGCCAGCAAGGTCTTCCGGATCGTCATCTCGTCTCCCGGTCAGTCGTTCTTGTCGGATTCCGGTTCCGCGACCGGACGCCACGAAACGCTTACCGGCTGGCTCAGGCGGACCCGCAGGCGCTGGCCCGCCGGAAGCACGATCTGATCTCCCTTGGTGGCGACCGCCACCCCGGTGCCGAGGACGCCACCGATCACGGCGCCCTTCACGGTGCTGCCGGCGACGGCCCCCACGATGCCACCGACGACGGCGCCGCCGCCGATTTCAGCGACGCTTTCCACCAGGTCGCTCTTGCCGCGGAGCCGGAACGGCTCGGCGACAATCGGATAGGTGGTCCCGCCGACCGAGATCTCCCGGAACCGGATGGTGAGCTCCGGGGCGCCGGCGATTCGCCCGCCGCCCTTGGCGTGGGTCACCTCGCCCCGCACGATCACGCCCGCAGGGAGGGTGCGGTCTTCGTCGAGCTCGAGCGGGCTCCTGGTCGTGAGGCTCACCGATCGTCCGGCCTTGAGGCCCTCGGTGCTGAGCCGGCTGTTGAGCGCCGCCACCAGCGTGGTGCCTGCCGGCAGTGTCGCCTTCACCCGGCGAGGTCCGAGCAGGCCGCCCTCGTCGCTCCCGCGTACCACCGCCGCCGCCACTATTCCGACGGCGGCGAGAGAGAGCCCCGCCACCATCAGCCGCTTTCTTCCCAGGATTCTCACCATAACCAGAGCCCCCATTGTGAGCTTCCAAATAGTGGGACGCCCCGGTCGGTCCGAATCCGCACACGACCCGACGTGTTTTCGGACACTCTGGCATCATGCCCTCACGCGGTCCGGCGAAGGGCCGACATTCGCCAGGCTTGATCGATCCAAGTTCTTAGCAGACAAGTGGTTGCAGACAACCAGGATAGCACCTGGTCCGGGGTATGTCCCTTGCGCTTCGGCACTGTATGCATTTCCGGTATAGAGACACCGAGGGCAAGGTGGTCCGGCTCAAGGACGTCTCCTGGCTGGCCCAGGCGGTGCGCAGCGGCCGGGTGACGCCGGATACTCCGTTTGCCGTCGGCGACGATGCCGCCTTTCGCCGTGCCGAGCTGGTGGCCGCTTATCAGGAGGTTGTGGCGGGCCTCACCCGGAGCCCGCTGGGTCCGGTCGCGACGATGCCGCCCCCAACCGGCTCCGGTCGCCCCGTCCAATCCCCGGTCCGGTTCGTATTGCTGTTCCTGTTCGGAGCGCTGATCGGTGCCATCGGCTGGTTTGTAGTCCGGTCCTCGGGAGTCCCGGAGGTGATGGCGGCTCCGGCGAGGGGCGCCGAGATGGAGCGCGCGCTGGCAACGCTGGCCGCGGAATTCGGGGACTCGGTTGCGGTCCGGCAGCACCGGCTGGAGCTTTGGGTGGAGGAGCAGGGATTCGAACGGCGCCTCTCGGGCCGTGCGCTTCGGGCCCCCGCTTCGCTCCGGGCCTCCCGGGTCGCAGCGCAGCGGTACCTGGCCGAGGTCGATGAATTGATGCAAGGGGTCTCGGTCCTCGCCTCGCGGCTGGCGCTGCGGGCCGATTCTCTGGAAGGGACCGATGGAGCTCGCGACGGGCTGTTCGTGGCGGCGGGTGACCTGGTGCGGGAGTGGGAGCAGGATCTCTGGGTCTATGCCGGGTTCCAGCGCGCCACCGCCGCGACGCTGGATTCGGTGGCGGACTACGCCCTCACCCGGCAGCAGTCGTTTGCCCTGCGCGACGGCCTCCCGGTGTTTCTCAGCCGGAACGACGGGGCCCGGTTCCGGGGCTTCTTCTCCTCGCTCGACCAGCTGGCCCACGATCAGGCGCGCTGGGCCGAGCAGGTGCGGGCCAAGCGCCCGGAGTGGATGGTCGCCCTCCCGCCGGCCGATCGGCCGGCGTTCCGTCGTCCCCTGCTTCAGCGATCGAACCAGTAGCTCAGCTTCACCAGGAAGGTGTTGTCCGCCCGCGCGTCGAACAGCCGGTCGAGGTCGCGCCCGAAGGTGCGGTTGTTATAGACCTCCCCATCCACCCGGCCCTGCTGCCAGACCAGGAAGAGGGCTGACCCGGGACGGTACTCCCAGCGGAGCACCACGTTGGAGTTGAACTGCTTGAAGTTGAACTCTCCGGGATCGGCCTGGACCGCGGGATCGCCGTATACCTGAAACCGGTCCTCGTACCGGGCGGCGCGGGGGTTGGCCAGCTCCCGGACGTTGCTGTACTTCCCGTTGCTGAGGAACGGCGCCGCGTAGGCCTGCACCGTCAGGGTCGGCGACAAGGTGTAGTTGAGTCGGGCCTGGAAGCTGTAGGTTCGCTGGTCCAGGTGGGCGAAGGTGTAATGGGTGATGTTGTCGAGGCCGGTGAAATTCCCGTACCACTGCCGGTCGTCCCGGTTTCTGGTGTAGCTCACCCCGAGGCTCCAGGTCCATCCGGCTGCCACCCGGAAATCGAGGGACGGGCTCACGTTGATGGACTCGGAGCGTCCCCCGTCCGCGGTCCGGTAGTTGAACCAGACAAACGGAACCACCGGCCAGCGGGAATCGCCTTCCAGCCCGCCCCAGGGGGCGAAGTAGGTATCGGTGGCGAGCGCCGGCCCGCCCCGGGCGCAGCGGTCGCAGGCGACGTCGCCTAACCCGCCCAGCGTGCCGCCCAGATGGAACCACCAGCTGTTGGGCAGCTCGAAGTGGACGTTGGTGTTCACCGCCCGCTCCAGCAGCAGGCCTCTGGTCGTCCAGTCGTTCCACTCGTTGAAATTCCAGAACAGCCGGCGGAAAAACGGGCCCGGTTTGTTGAAGTTGAGCGAGGCCCAGGTGGCCCAGCTCTGCCAGTCGGCCCGGCGCAGGAAGCCCAGGTCGTTGGTTTCGAATCCGGGCGAGACCCGCTGGTAGGCGGTCTGGAACCGGACCTTGCCGCCGCCGAACTTGCCGACCGTCACCTGCTCGTAGTGGCCCGAGAGCGAGGTCCGGCTCGGATCGTACTCGAGCTCCCCGTCGGGCCGCTGGAAGTAGTGCACCGAGCTCTGCTGGGTCGCGGCGATCGCGTCCCGGGTCCCGGTCACCCGGGAGCCCACGACCTTCGCGGTCAACTCGTAGCGGCCCTGCAGGAACCGGTGGCGGAGGTCGAAGCCCCCGACCAGCGCGCTGCCCCGGATCGCCTCCTCGGTCCATGCATCGTTGCTGCGGTTGACCATGGTCCCGATGAAGCCGATCCCGGTCTCTCCCTTCCGGAAGTCCTGGGTGGCGCGCAGCACCGCGTAATTGGTGCGCGGCTCGATCGTGCGGTCCTGGGTGCCCTCCTCGCGGCCGGTGACCGCGTCGAGCAGACCGATGGACAGCCCGCCCGGCGTGCGGCCGGTGACCTTGGCCGCGCCGAGAATGGTGGTGCCGGTGGCCGAGGCGGCATCCCCGTAGGCGATCCCCAGCTGGGGCGCGCGGCCGATGCGGCGGGAGTAGAACAGATTCTCCGAGCCGCAGTCGTTCACCGCGTAGCAGTTGATGTTGAAGCTCAGCAGCCCGGCCCCTTCGATGAAGAAGGGGCGGCGTTCCTGGAAGAAGGTCTCGAAGGCCGAGAGGTTGAGGACCGCGGGGTCGGCCTCGACCTGGCCGAAGTCCGGGTTCACGGTGCCGTCCAGCGTGATGTTGGACGACAGCCCGTATTTGAAGTCGAGACCGCCGGTCAGCCGCTGCTGGTGCCTGTACTCGGTGGGGCCGTCCGGCAGGGTGACATTCTTGGTCACGACGTAGGGGGACATCTCCAGGCGGCGCGGCGCGGCCAGGCCGGTGAGCCCGGTCACCTCGCCGAACTGCGACGCGAGGCCCGAGACATTGCGCTTGTACAGCGGCCAGCTCACCCGCTCCTTGTAGCGGTCGATGTCCCGCCAGATCCCGAACCCGAAGGTGTTCGACGCCGTCTGGGCGAAGCGGAGCTGGGAGAGCGGGATCCGGAACTCCGCCGTCCAGCCCAGCGAGTCCACCGTGGTGGCGGCTTCCCAGACGCCATCCCAGGCGTCGTCCTCGTTGCCGTCGTTGGCGATCGAATAGTCGCGCTTCACGCCCGCCGGATTGACGGCGAATTCATAACCCGAGCGCCGGTCGTGATAGCTGTCGATCATGACCTTGATCTGATCGCTCGCGGTCCGGACGTCGCGCCGGGCCAGCAGCTTGAGAATGCGTTCCGGCTCGTCGTCGAAGGCCCGCACGAACACGTAGAAATTCCGCGCGTCGTAGGCCACCCGCGCCTCGGTCCGGAAACGGGGCGCCTTGCCTTCATTGGGATCGAACTCCAGGAACTCCGTGATCGGGGCCGCCAGGCGCCAGACCTCGTCGTCGTCCCGGCCGTCGATGGCCGGAGTCCGGGGCGCCAGCACCGCGCGCGCGCTGGTGGCGGTGACCATGGCGGGGCTGGTCCCGCTCGGGAGAGGACGGGCCACGCTCTTAGTTTCAGGGTCCTGAAACATGAGCAGGGCTGAAAGCACAACCAGCATCGGAATTTCTCGGGTTGGAGAGTCAGTCCATCAGATACCGGCAGCGCGAATACCGTTGCATGCCGCACCGTCTATCTTGGGACTGGAGAACGAAACGGAGTCCGGCGCGTGAAGGTTTCGGGGAACCAACTCATCGGCAGCATTCTGCGGAGCGCCGGCCTGGGTGCCGGGCCCGCAGGCGATGAGGCGCCGCTCCGGTCCGAGCTGCTGAGCCGGGAGCAGATGGAGCACCACGGCCAGCGGCTGGCCGCATCCCACCGGGTCACCCCCGCTCGTACGCCCGATCAGCTGCTCTCCCGGCTGGCCGAAAACGAATCGGTGCTGGTGGACGCCTTGGACCGGCTCACCACGGCGGTCAAGGCCCACCGGCGGGTGGCCCCGGCGGCCGAATGGCTGCTCGACAACTTCTACCTGATCGAAGAGCAGATCCGCACCGCCAAGCGGCACCTGCCCAAGGGGTACAGCCGCGAGCTTCCCCGGCTGGTCACCGGGCCTTCGGCCGGCCAACCGCGGGTGTACGACATCGCCCTCGAGACGATTTCCCACGGGGACGGCCGGGTCGATCCGGAGAGCCTCAACAGCTTCGTCGCCGCCTATCAGACGGTGGCGCCGCTCACCCTGGGGGAGCTGTGGGCGATCCCGATCATGCTGCGGCTCGCCCTGATCGAGAACCTGCGCCGGGTCGCCGCCCGGGTGATCGCCGGACTCCAGGACCGCAACCGCGCCGAGTCGTGGGCCGACGACATGACCGCGACGGTCGAGACCGATCCCAAGAGCCTGATCCTGGTGGTGGCCGACATGGCGCGCTCCAACCCGCCGATGTCGAGCGCCTTCGTGGCCGAGCTGGCCCGGCGGCTCCAGGGACAGAATCCCGCCCTGGCGCTCCCATTGAGCTGGGTGGCGCAGCGGCTCTCGGAATCGGGGCAGAGCATCGAGCAGCTGGTGCAGATCGAGAACCAGCAGCAGGCTGCCGACCAGGTCTCCATCAGCAACAGCATCGGAAGCCTGCGCTTCCTCGGGGCGACCGACTGGCGCGAGTTCGTCGAATCGATGAGCGTGGTGGAGGAGATCCTGCGCGAGGATCCCGCCGGGGTGTACGCCGGAATGGATTTCGCGACCCGGGACAGCTATCGCCATGTGGTCGAACGGCTGGGCCGGAAGAGCCGCTTCTCCGAGAGCGAGGTCGCCCGCCAGGCGGTGGAGTTCGCCGAAGAGGCCCGGGCCCAGGCCGGCGGGGACGGGCGGGCGGCGCACGTCGGGTACTACCTGGTCGGCAAAGGCCTGCCCCGCCTGGAGCGGGTGGTGGGCCTTCCGCCTTCCGGCCTGGAATCCCCGGTGCCGCTGGTGCGTTATCTCGGACCGGTCCTCCTCCTGCCGGCGATGCTCGCGACGGTGGCGGTGCTGGCGGTCCGGGCCCAGGGACTGGGCGGCTGGATGCAGCTCCTGGTCGGCGTCCTCGCACTCACCTCGGCCAGTCATCTCGCCGTCGCGCTGGTCAACTGGATTGCCTCGCTGCTGGCGCGTCCCCGGCTGCTCCCCAAGCTGGATTTCTCCGAGGGGATTCCCGCGGAGGCGCGGACCCTGGTCGTGGTGCCGGCGATGCTCTCCTCCATCGCGGAAGTGGAGGAGCTCTGCGACGCCCTGGAAGTCCGCTTCCTGGCCAACCGCGACGACCACCTTCACTTCGCGCTGCTCACCGATTTCCGGGATGCCTCGTCGGAGCACACCCCGGAGGATGCAGCCCTGGTGGAACGGGCGCGTAGCCTGATCGAGAGCCTCAATCAGCGCTATCCCCGGGACGAGAACGACGCCTTCTTCCTGTTGCACCGTCCCCGGCGCTGGAACAGCCGGGAGCGGGTCTGGATGGGCCGGGAGCGGAAGCGGGGCAAGCTCGCCGACCTCAACGGGCTGCTCCGCCGGGGCGACACCGGGCCGTTTACGGTGGTGGCCGGAGGGATCGAGGCGCTCCGCCCGGTGCGGTACGTGCTCACCCTGGACACCGACACCCAGCTCCCCCGCGATTCGGCCCGCCTCTGCGCCGCCGCCATGGCCCACCCGCTCAACCGCGCCCGGTTCGACAGCCGGCACGAGCGGGTCTGCGAGGGCTACGGCATTCTCCAGCCGCGGGTGGGCGTGAGCCTCCCCGCGTCCTCCCGCACCCGCTACGCCGGGCTGTTCGGGACCGATCCCGGCATCGACCCGTACACCCGCACCGTTTCGGATGTCTACCAGGATCTCTTCCAGGAAGGCTCGTTCATCGGCAAGGGGATCTACGATGTCGAAGCGTTCGATCAGGCCCTCGACGCCCGGCTCCCCGACAACCGGATTCTGAGCCACGACCTGCTCGAAGGGTGTCACGCCCGGGCCGGCCTGCTCACCGACATCATCCTGTACGAGGAGTACCCCGGGCGCTACACCACCGACGTGAGTCGCCGGCACCGATGGATCCGGGGCGACTGGCAGCTGCTGGGCTGGCTGTTGCCGAGAGTGCCCCATCCGGAAGGGCCGCGCCGCCGCAACCCGCTCTCCCCGCTCTCCCGCTGGAAGCTGCTGGATAATCTCCGGCGCAGCCTGGTGGCGCCGAGCATGCTGTTCCTCCTGGTGCTGGTATGGGGGTACTTCCATGCCCCCTGGCTCTGGACTCTGGCGATCGTCGGATCCTGGCTGGTGCCGCGAACCCTGGCCGCCCTGCTCGACCTGTTCCGCAAGGCCGAGGAGATGTCGGTGCGCCAGCACCTGGCGGCGGTGGCCCACACCGCGGTGGTGGATCTGGCGCAGTCGGCGTACACCCTGGCCTGTCTTCCGTTCGAGGCGGCGGTCAGTCTCGATGCGATTCTCCGGACCCTCTGGCGGGTGGGATTCAGCCGGCGCCGGCTGCTGGAGTGGAATACCAGCAGCGAGGCCGAGCGGCTCGACGGTGGCGGGCTCTGGTCCACGCTGGCGCGGATGTGGGTCGCGCCCGCGACAGCGGTGTCCTGCGTGGTGGGGCTCGCCGCCTTCCGGCCCGGCGCGCTCCCGGTCGCCCTCCCGCTGCTGCTGCTCTGGCTCACCTCACCGCTTCTCTCCTGGTGGGTCAGCCGGCCGCTTCCCTCCCGGGACGCGCGGCTCTCCCCGGAGCAGGGAGAGTTCCTCCACCGGCTGGCGCGGAGAACCTGGGGATTCTTCGAGACCTTCGTCGGGGCCGAGGATCACTGGCTGCCGCCGGATAACTTCCAGGAGCATCCCAGTCCGACCGTTGCCCACCGGACCTCGCCCACCAACATCGGGCTGTCGCTGCTGGCCAATCTCTCGGCCTATGACTTCGGCTACGAGGGAGTGGACCAGCTGACCGAGCGGGTCACCGGCACCTTCGACACCCTGGATCTGCTGGAGCGGTACCGGGGCCACTTCTATAACTGGTACGACACCCGCTCGCTCACGCCCCTGCTGCCGCGGTATGTCTCCACGGTGGACAGCGGCAACCTGTCGGCACACCTCCTGACGCTCAAGGCCGGCCTGCTCGGCGTACCCGATCATCCGGTGACCGGCCACCGGGTGTTTCGAGGACTGCGGGATACGCTGTTGGTGCTTCGCCAATCGATCGAAGGCGACCCTGCCCCCGCGCTGGCCGGGTTGGACGAGACCCTGGCCCGCGCGGTGGCCGAGCCTTCCGCGCTGCTCGAAACCGCCCGCGCCGAGCTCACCCTTCTGGCCGAGTCCTCGGCGGCCGTCGCCGCGCTGTTCGATGGACCGGGACCGCAAGCAGATCAGGCCGCGCTCTGGAGCCGCCGGCTGGCCGACCAGGCGCGCCGCGCGGTGGAGGCGATTGCCTGGATCCCTCCGGGAGACCCCGACTCGGCGATTCCCACCCTGCGGGAGCTCTCCCAGCTCGAGGGTCCCGCCGCGGCGACCGTGGTGCGAGGCGCCCGGGAGCGGATCGCCGTGCTGGAGCGGCTGGCGGAGCGGGCCGACGGTCTGGCGCAGGTGGAGTACGAATTCCTCTACGACCGTTCCCGGCACCTGCTCACCATCGGGTACAACGTGGCCGAGCGGCGGCGGGACAGCAGCTTCTACGATCTGCTCGCGTCGGAGGCGCGGCTGACCAGCTTCCTCGGCATCGCGGAAGGGCACCTCCCCCAGGACACCTGGTTCGCGCTGGGCCGGCTCCTGGCGAGCGTCGGCGGCGATCCGGTGCTCATGTCGTGGGGCGGCTCCATGTTCGAGTATCTGATGCCGCTCCTGGTCATGCCCAACTACGAGAACACCCTGCTGGCCCAGTCCTGCCGGACGGCGGTGGAGCGGCAGATCGACTACGGCGCGGCGCGCGGGGTCCCCTGGGGAATGTCGGAGTCGGGCTACAACGCCACCGACGGCCAGCTCACCTACCAGTACCGGGCCTTCGGGGTTCCCGGACTCGGCCTCAAGCGCGGCCTGGCCGAGGATCTGGTCGTGGCGCCCTATGCGTCGGCGCTGGCGCTGATGGTGATGCCGGAGGCGGCCTGCGCCAACCTGGAGCGGATGACCGGGGAAGGCTTTGCCGGGGACTACGGGATGTACGAGGCGGCGGACTACACTCCGAGCCGGCTGCCCCGAGGCCAGTCCCGCGCCCTGGTCCGCTCCTACCTGGCCCATCACCAGGGGATGAGCCTGCTCTCGCTGGGCTGGCTGCTGCTCGACCGGCCCATGCAACGGCGCTTCGAGAGCGATCCGCGGTTCCGCGCCACGACCCTGCTGCTCCAGGAGCGGCTCCCCAGGGCCACCGCCTACCATCCCCACACCTCCGAGGCGGCGGACCTGGTTCCGGTGACCGGGGCGGCCGAATCGTCGATCCGGGTCATCAGCAGCCCGGCGACGGCGGCCCCGGAAGTCCAGCTCCTCTCCAACGGGCGCTACCACGTCATGGTGACCAACGCCGGGGGCGGCTACAGCCGGTGGAAGGATCTCGCCGTCACCCGCTGGCGGGAGGATGGTACCCGCGATCAGTGGGGGAGCTTCTTCTACATCTGCGACGTGATCAGCGGCGCGGTCTGGTCGTCGGCGCATCAGCCCACCGGCCAGCGGGGAGACAGCTACGAAGCCATCCTGTCCGAAGCCCGGGTGGAATTCCGCCGCCGGGATGACGACATCGAGACCCACACCGAGATCGCGGTCTCCCCGGAAGACGACATCGAGCTGCGCCGGGTGAGCCTCACCAACCGGAGCCGGTCCCGGCGGGTGCTCGAGGTCACCAGCTATTCCGAGGTGGTGCTGGCCCCCCCGGCGTCGGACGTGCTGCATCCCGCGTTCAGCAACCTGTTCGTCCAGACCGAGATCCTCCGTCCCCGCCAGGCGATTCTCGCCACCCGGCGGCCCCGCTCGGCGACCGAACCGGTGCACTGGCTGTGCAATCTCATGGCGGTGCACGGCGCCGAGTCGCGGGAGATGTCCTTCGAGACCAGCCGCCCCCATTTCGTGGGCCGGGGCCAGGGACTCGCGGCGCCGGAGGCGATGCGGGCGCCGGGACCGCTGTCGGGCGAATCCGGCTCGGTGCTCGATCCGGTGCTCGCGATCCGGACCCGCATCGTGCTGGAGCCGGAAGAATCGGTCACCATCAACGTGGTGACGGGAATCGCCGACAGCCGCGAAGCCTGCCTGGGCCTGATCGACAAATACCAGGACCGCCGTCTGGCCGACCGGGTCTTCGATCTCGCGTGGACCCACAGCCAGGTGGTGCTCCGCCAGCTCAACGCGACCGAAGGCGATGCCCAGCTCTACGGCCGGCTGGCCGGCGCGGTGCTCTACCCGCACCTGGCGCTGCGGGCCGACGCCGGGATCCTGGTTCGCAACCGCAAGGGCCAGTCGGGGCTCTGGAGCTACGCGATCTCCGGGGATCTGCCGATCGTGCTGCTCCAGATCGTCGATCCCGCGAATTTCGACCTGGTGCGGCGGCTGGTGCAGGCCCACGCCTACTGGCGGCTCAAGGGCCTGGCGGTCGATCTGGTGATCTGGAACGAGGACTACTCCGGATACCGGCAGGTCCTCCACGAGCAGATCATGGGCCTGGTGGCTCCGGGCATGCACGCCAACGTCACCGACCGCTCCGGTGGACTGTTCGTGCGCCCGGCCGACCAGATCTCCAATGAGGACCGGG
>DATCXX010000062.1:0-3799 GCA_036565615.1 Gemmatimonadales bacterium
GAAGTAGAGCGAGTCGAGCCGGTCGAGGACCCCCCCGTGACCCGGGATCAGCGCGCTGGAGTCCTTGACCCCGGCTTCCCGCTTGAACAACGACTCGACCAGATCACCCACCTGGGCCACCACCGCGATCACCAGTCCCATCGCCGCGGCCAGCCCCAGCGAAAAGGAACGGCCCACCGGCGCCAGCGCGATGGGCACGAACACCAGCGCGGTCACCACCCCGCCCAGCACGCCGGCGGCCGCGCCGGAGCGGGTCTTCCCCGGGCTCACCGAAGGAAACAGCTTGGGGCCGCCGATCAGGGTGCCGCCCCACATCGCGAAGCTGTCGCAGAGCCAGGTCACCGCCAGCGGGAAGAACACCAGCCAGGTCGCCGCCCAGGAGCGCTCCGGACCGGCGGCGTAGCGGATCACCAGCAGCGCCGACGGCAGCACGCCGCAGTAGAGCGGGCCCAGCAGGGTGACCGCCGCGGCAGAGAGGGGCCGCTCGCCCGGGGCCCGCCGGGCCAGCACCGCCGCCAGCACCACGACCAGCATCAGCGATCCGGCCAGGGGCCACTGGACCAGGAGGAAGAGCGGCAGGAACTCGAGATTGAGGATCTGGCGGTCGCCCGCCAGCAGCCAGGTGGTGAAGGGGGCCAGCGCCGCCAGGGTCATTCCCAGACCCCGGAGCGGCCGCACCCCGGAGGGTTCGGCCAGGGCGAAGAGCTCCCGGGTCCCCAGCACGGCCGCCAGCATCACCAGCAGGGCGAGGGGGAGGCCGCCGTACCAGACCAGGCCGAGCGCGACGGGAATCGCGACCAGGGCGACGGCGATGCGGGTTAGGAGGTTGCTCACGGACGCGCCGGCACGCGCCCGAACCGGCGGTCCCGGCGCTGAAAATCGAGAATGGCCTCGAACAGATGGGCCCGGGTGAAGTCGGGCCAGAGCACCGGGGTCACATGGAACTCGGCGTAGGCGACCTGCCAGAGCAGAAAATTGGAGAGCCGGTGCTCGCCCGAGGTGCGGATGAGCAGATCGGGGTCGGGCCACGCCGCGGTGTAGAGCCGGGCCGCCAGCGCCGCTTCGTCCACCTGCTCGGGCGCGAGCCGACCCGCCTGTACCTCGGCCGCCAGCAGCCGGGCGGCCCGGGCGATTTCGGCCCGGGATCCGTAGGACAGGCAGATGTTGAGGGCGAGGGCGGTGCCCGAGGCGGTCTCCAATTCGATCCGGTCCACCGCGGCGCGGGCCGGCGGGGTCAGCCGGTCCAGCTCGCCCAGCATCCGGACCCGGGCGCCCCGTTCCCGGAGCTCGGCGGCCTCGGTCACCACGTATTCCTGGAGCAGGGCCATCAGCGCTTCGATCTCTTCGGGGGGGCGCTGCCAGTTTTCCTGGCTGAAGGCGAACAGGGTGAGCACGTCCACCCCCGCCTCGACGCAGCCCTCCACGCATTCCCGAACCGCCGTCATGCCGGCCTGGTGCCCCGCGGTCCGGGGAAGGTCCCGCCGCGCGGCCCAGCGGCCGTTCCCATCCATGATGACGGCGATGTGCGCGGGGACGCTCCCGTGCACGCGGATGCTGCCCAGGAGCTCCTCGGCGGGTGCGGTCACACCTCCATGATCTCCGCTTCCTTGGTGTGAATCACCCCGTCGATCTGCTTGATGTGCTCGTCGTGGATCTTCTGGATTTCCTTCTCCGCCCGGGTCTTCTCGTCCTCGGAGATATGCTCCACCTTCTTGATCTTGTGGAGCGCGTCGGTCCGCCCGTGCCGGATGGCCACCCGGCCTTCCTCGGCCAGCTTGTGCACCACCTTCACCAGCTCCCGGCGCCGCTCCTCGGAGAGCGCCGGGATCGGAATCCGGATCAGATTGCCCTGGGAGGCGGGGTTGAGGCCCAGGTCGGAATCGCGGATCGCCTTTTCGATGGCCTGGGTGAGCCCCTTGTCGAAGGGCTGGATGGTGAGCAGCCTGGCTTCCGGCGCCGCCACCATGCCGACCTGGTTGAGCGGCACGTGGCTGCCGTAGGCGTCCACCCGGATGGTGTCGAGCAGCGCGGTGGAGGCCTTGTTGCTCCGCAGGCCGGAGAGCTCCCGCTTGGTGCTCTCCACCGCCTTGTGCATGTGCTCGCGGGCCTGTTTGACCAGCTCGGGTATCGACGCGGCAGCGCTCATCGGACGATCGTCCCCACCCGGTCACCCGCGAGCACGCGCCCGATGGCGCCCGGCTGATTGATGTTGAAGACCACGATGGGCAGGCCGTTTTCCTTGCACAGCCCGAAGGCATTCGCATCCATCACGGCGTACCCGTTGACGATGGCATCCTGAAACGACAGCTCGGGGATGAACCGGGCGCCGGCATCCTTCTTCGGATCGCCGGTGTAGATCCCGTCCACCCCGGTCGCCTTGAGGATCACTTCGGCCTCGATCTCGAGGGCCCGGAGCACCGCGGCGGTATCGGTGGAGAAGAACGGATTCCCGGTCCCCCCCGCGAAGATCACCAGTCGGCCCTTTTCCAGGTGCCGCACCGCGCGGCGCCGGATGTAGGGCTCGGCCAGCGATTCCATCCGGATGGCGGTCAGCACCCGGGTCTGGACCCCATGCCGCTCCAGCACATCCTGGAGGGCCAGCGCGTTGATGACGGTGGCCAGCATGCCCATGTAATCGGCCGAGACCCGGTCCACCCCCTCGGAGCTGGCGGCGGTGCCGCGGACGATGTTGCCGCCGCCCACCACCAGCCCGAGCTGAAGTCCACCCTGCGCGTGCACGTCCTTGATCTGCCCTGCCAGCGCCTCGACCACGGCGTAGTCCACCCCCGCGCCGCGGGCGCCGGCGAGCGCCTCGCCTGAAATCTTGAGCAGCGCCCGCCGATAGGCCAGCGCCACCTCAGGCCTCGCCCACTTTGAAGCGGGCAAACCGCCGCACCGTCACCGGCCCGCCGAGATCCTTGGCCGCCTGGGCGACCAGGTCGCTGATCTTCCGGCTCTCGTCCTTGACGAAGGGCTGGCTCATGAGGGTGCGCTCCGCGATGAACTTGCGGATCTTCCCCTCCACGATCTTGGCCCGGATGTTTTCCGGTTTCCCCTCCGCGGCCACCTGCTCCTCGGCGATCCGCCGCTCCCGCTCCACCTGATCGGCGGGGATGTCGGCCTCGCTCACTCCGACCGGGTCGGCCGAAGCGGCGTGCAGCGCCAGGTCCCGGGCCAGCGCGACCAGCGCGTCGCCCTCGGGCCCGGCCACGTCGATCAGGACGGCGACCTGGCCGTTGTGGTGCAGGTAGCTCTGCACCGTCCCGGCGTTCTGCTGAAACCGGGCGACCCGCTTGACCGCCATGGCCTCGCCGGTCTTGCCCGACACCTGCTTCACGACCTCGGCGACCGTGAGTCCCCGGAAGGCCAGCCCGTCGAGCACGCTGCCCCCGTGATTCCCGACCGGCGCCTCCTGGCGGGCCAGCATGGCCAGATCACGAGCCAGGGCGACGAATTCGTCGGTGCGGGCCACGAAGTCGGTTTCGCAGTTGAGCTCGAGCATGGTCACGTCGGCGCCCTCGGCCCCGGCGGCGATCACCACCAGGCCCTGGGAGGCCGACCGGCCGGCCCGCTTCTCGGCCTTGGCCTGGCCCTTCTTGCGGAGAATGTCCACCGCCCGGTCCATGTCGCCGCCGGCCTCTTCGAGCGCGGCTTTGCAATCCATCATGCCCGCGCCGGTCCGGGCGCGGAGTTCGCTTATTTCCTTCGGAGATACGGCCTTCGTAGTCATTTGTATCATTCCTTGTGAGTGCACTATGCGTGCTGCTATCAGCTATGAGCTATCGGCTATCGGACCGGC
>DATCXX010000063.1:0-2133 GCA_036565615.1 Gemmatimonadales bacterium
CCTGCGCGGGCGTGGCGCCGGGCCTGCCATAGGCGATGTTGGCCTGCACGGTGTCGTTGAGCAGGACGGTGTCCTGGCTCACCACCCCGAGGAGACTGCGCAGCGAGGCCCGCTGGAGCGAGGGGAGCGGGGCCCCATCCAGCCGGATTGCCCCCGAGACCGGATCGTGAAACCGGGGAAGCAGGTCGAGCAGGGTGGTCTTCCCCGCGCCCGACGGCCCCACGATCGCCACGATGCTGCCCTTGGGAGCGGCGAAGCTGATGTCCATCAGGACCGGCGGGCCATCGCCATAGGCGAAGCTCACCCGGTCGAAGACGATGTCGCGCTCGAATCGCGCCGGAGCCGCGCCGGGTGTATCGGCCTCGGCGGAGGGCTCGTCCAGCAGGGCAAAGACCCGCTCCGCGCTGGCCTGCGCGATCGCCCAGGAGGCCGGAAACTGGGAGATCGACTTGAGCGGCGACATGATCTTGAGCGCCCCGACCAGGAACCCGATCGTGGCGGCCGCACCGAGCTCGACTCCGGTCACCGCGGGATTGGCCGCGGCCCAGATGATCAGGGTGAGCACCAGTCCGCCGAACAGCTCGCTCACCGGACTGGTCATCGAGGAATAGCGCTGGGTCCGCTGCACCCGTTTGCGGTACCGGGCCGCCTGATCGGCGAAGAACCGGGCCTCGGCCGCTTCGCCGCCGTAGGCCCGGATCAGCTTCATCGCCCCCAGGCGCTCGCTGACCGTGGCGGTGAGCTGGCCCTGCTCCTCCTGCCAGAGCCGCGAATGGCGGCGGAGCCGGCCCAGCAGGGCCCGGATCCCGAGAATCAGGATCGGGGCCGTGGCGATGGTGATCAGGGTCAGCCGCGGGGAAATCGTGGCCAGAAACGCCAGCGTGCCGAGGATCAGGACCACGTTCTGGAACAGGGCGGCCAGCGAGGCGGTGACCGCCTGTTTGGTGCGGTCGGCGTCCACCATGACGGTGGAGATCAGCTGGCCGCTCCGGGTACGCTGGAAAAAATTGAGATCGAGGGTGAGCAGGTGGCGATAGAGCCGCACCCGGAGGTCGCGGACCAGGCCCTCCTGCACCGCGACGGAAAGCTGGTTCGAGGCGTACTGCATCAGGTTCTTGACCAGGAGGGCGATGACCAGCAGCAGGACCAGGCGGCCGGCCGCCTCGCGGGAGGGCAACCCCGCCACCAGCGGATCGAGCAGCCAGTCGGTGATCCGCTCGAGCCGGGTCGCCTGCTCCCCCAGGCTCCCCGCGGTGCCGAAGAGCGCCTTGAGCAGCGGCACCAGAATCACGATGGTCGCGGTGTCCAGCACCGAGGCAACCAGGGTCGCGCCGACGCCGAGCAGGAAGAGTCCCCAGTACGGTCGTGCCGCCTCGAAGAGCCGCCGTGCCGTGTGTTGAGCCATGGTCAGAAGCTAACGCGCTGGCGACCCCATTTCACCCGGCTACATTCCCCGCGTGCCGCCGAATATCCTCCTGGTCCGCTTCAGCGCGATCGGTGACATCCTCCTGCTCACACCGCTGGTGCGCGCGCTGCGCCGGAAGTATCCGGACGCGCGTCTCACCGTGGTCACCCGCGCCGGCTTCGCGCCGTTGCTGGAGCGGAATCCGCGCATTTCCGAAGTCATCGGCTGGGATCCGCTCACCTCGCTGGCGGACCTGGGCCGCCGGCTCCGCGGCCTCGAGTTTACCCATCGTCTCGACCTGCATGACAGCGTCCGGAGCCGGATGCTGCGCTGGCACACCGGCGGCGCCTGGACCACCTATCCCAAGCATCGGCTGGCCCGCGCGGCGCTGATCCACACCCACCGCGACCTGTATCGCGACCGGCGGCCGGTAGCCGAGCGTTACTTCGACGCCGCCGGTGGACTGGAGGTGGCCCCCGACGGCGGCTCCCTCGAGATGTTCCTGTCGCGGACCGATCTCGAAGCGGCCGAGGGATTCCTCGCCGCCCGGGGACTGGGTCGAAGCCGCCAGCTCATCGCGGTCGCGCCCGGCGCGGCGCACTTCACCAAGCGGTGGCCGACCCACCACTGGATTGCTCTGGTGCGGCGGCTGGTCGAAGCCGGCAATGACGTGATCGTGCTGGGTGGACCACAGGACCTGGCGATCGGAGAGGCGGTCGCCGCCGCCG
>DATCXX010000070.1:0-6781 GCA_036565615.1 Gemmatimonadales bacterium
CGCCGACGCCCCAGGCGCGCCCGATCGCGACGGCCACGTCCACCGCGGCCCGGTCGCCGATGGTGGGGAGCACCACTACGGCCAGCTCCGCCCCGGTGGCATTCTTGAGCCGCTCGGCCAGGGCTTCCAGTCGAGCCACCGCGCCGGGATCGAGGGCGCCGGCGGCGTCGGTGACGAAGCCGGTGGGGCGGGCGGGAAACAGCTCGACCATCGCGCCGCGCTGCGCCCCGAGCGGAGCCACCGCGCCTTGGAGGGCCACCGCCAGCAGGATAGTTTTGAGCAATGTCACGCGTCGTCCCACTCGCGCTCCTGGTTCTCGCCGCGGCCTGTGGGGAACGGCGCGAGATCACCCTGCAGGTGCTGGTACCCGATCTCGCCGGCATCGCCACTCCGATCGGGGGAGTGGTGGTCGCCGCTATCCCGTATGATCGCGACAGCGTCATCGCGGCCATGGAAGCGCGGGCCACCACGCCGCGGCCCCATACCCGGACCCTCGACAGCCTGTTTCATGCGTTCCACGGACCCTTTCTCGCGTTCAGCCGGGCCGCGTGGGCGGTCGAGCAAGCCACCCGGACCGGCGATTCCGCCAAGGCGGCCCGGCTCCGGCCCGAGATGGAACGCACCCGGGCCGAGCTGAGTGCGGCCCGCGATACGCTCTGGCCCCGCATCGAATCGCTCCGGGTCCAGGCGCGGCAGTGGCAAGTTAGCACCTTCGCCGGGTACGACACCGCCGCGCGGAGCCTGGCCCGGAGCCGGATGCGGACGCTGAGCGCCGACACCACCGACGCGACCGGATGGGCCACCCTGCGGGTCGCCCCGGGACCGTGGTGGATCACCGCCCGCTCTCCCGATCCCCAGGACCCGAACTTCGAGTGGTACTGGAACGTACGGGTGGATGCCGACACCGTGCGCCTGGACCCGGCCTCCGGCCGTCACCTTCCGAGGTACTGAATGATGGGACGCACCCGATTGCTGCTGCCCGCACTGCTCCTCACCCTGACCGGCGCCGTCCAGACCGATCCGCTGACGCCGCGCACCAAGGGCTCGGGCGCGGCGCCGGTCACGGTGTACGAGATGTCGGACTTCCAGTGTCCGTTCTGCAAGCGGTTCAGCGAGCTCACCTTTCCCACCCTGGAGAAGGAATACATCGCGACCGGGAAGGTGCGCTGGATTTTCATCAACATGCCCCTGGCGTCGATCCACCCCAACGCAGTGCCCGCGGCGGAATTCGCGATGTGCGCGGCGCGGGAAGGCAAGTTCTGGCCCGCCCACGACCTCCTGTACCGGCGCCAGGAGGTGTGGGCGCCGCTCAAGAATCCGGCCCCGTTTCTGCTCTCCCTCGCCGACTCGCTCAAGATCCCCCGGGCCCGGATCACCCCCTGTCTCGAGAAGGGGGAGACCCGGGCGCTGGTCCGGAGCGACGCCGAGGGGTCGGTGAAGGCCGGCGCCACCAGCACCCCGACGTTCTACATCGAAGGTGCGCTGATGAAGGGCGCCTATCCGGTCGAAGTCTGGCGGCCCATTCTCGATTCGATCGTCCGCGCCAAGTCGAGGAAGTCATAGCCGTCGATCCGCTCTTCCTGGATTTTCAGGCGGCCGTCGCCGGCCGCTATTCCCTGGAGCGCGAGCTGGGCCGCGGCGGGATGGGGGTGGTCTACCTCGCCCGCGAAGTCGCGCTGGATCGTCCGGTCGCGATCAAGCTGCTCCCGCCGGCCCTCGCAGCCCGCCCCGAGCTCCGGGAGCGGTTTCTCCGGGAAGCCCGCACCGCCGCCCAGCTCTCCCAGCCCAATATCGTGCCGATCCACGCGGTGGATGACGCCGGCGGCTTCGTGTTCTTCGTCATGGCCTACATCGACGGCGAAACCCTGGGCGAACGGGTACGCACCCAGGGCCCGCTCTCCGCGGCGGAGGCGGCCCGGGTGCTCCGGGAAATCGCCTGGGCCCTCGCCTACGCCCATGGGCAGGGAGTGATTCACCGCGATCTCAAGCCCGACAACATCATCCTGGAGCGGGCCACCGGGCGGGCGGTGCTGACCGACTTCGGTATTGCGCGGCGGCTCGAATCCACCGGGCTCACCGCCGGCGGCGAGCTGGTCGGCACCCCCGAGTACATGAGTCCCGAGCAGGCCTGCGGCGGCGCCCTCGACGGCCGCACCGACCTCTATTCGCTGGGCATCGTCGGGTTCTACGCGCTGGCGGGCCGGCTTCCCTTCGAAGCCACCACCATTCCCGCGCTGCTGGTCCAGCAGGCCACCGCGGCGGCCCCTCCGCTCGCCCCGCTCGCACCGGGGGCGCCCCGCGCGCTGGTGCAGGCGGTGGCGCGCTGCCTGGCCAAGGAACCGGAGGACCGGTTCGACGACGCCAAGGGCTTTGCCGACGCGCTGTCGGTGGCGCTGGAGGCCCGGCGCGAGGTTCCCGCGCCGGTGCGGGCGTTCGTCAAGGACAGCCTGGAATTGCGGCCCAGCGGGTGTCTCTACGTCATGGTGGCAAGCTGGTTCGCTCCCCTCCTGCTCGGCCGCATGTTCGTCAGCGGGGCGTTCGGGGTGTTGCCGTATGTCGCGTTCCTCGCGCTCGCCTTCATCGGTCTCCCGTTGCTGATGCACCTGAGGCGGGTCAGGCGGCTGGCCCGCGCGGGTTATGGAGTGGAAGACGTGCTGGCCGGCGCCAAGGCGGAGATGGACCGGAAACGGGAGGAGCTGGCCTACACCGCGGGACGGGATCCCGCCCTGATCGAGCGGCTCCTCGCCCGGCTCCGCTGGCCTGCGCTCGCGGTGGGAGTCGGCAGCATCGCCGCCATGGCGGTCAACCTGCTGCCCGGCTTCAACAGCCCGGTGGTTCCGCTCCTCGTGGTCGGCGGGGTGGGCCTCTGGGCGGTGGGATCGATGGTGGATCAGCGCCGCCGCGATGTCACCGGCGAACGGCGGATCAAGTACTGGAGCAGCCGCTTCGGCCGCTGGCTCTTCAAGGTGGCGAGCGCGGGACTTTCGCTCCGCGCCGCGGGGGCCGGGGGAACCCACCGGCCTACCGAGCTCGCGCTCGCCTTCGCGGCGGAAGACCTCTACGCCGAGCTGCCCTCGGCCATCCGGGCCGCACTGCCCGGACTGCCCGAGGTGCTGAAACGGCTGGAGCTGCAGGCGAGGAACGTCCGGGCCCGGATCGAGGAGCTGGAGCAGTCGCTGGCCGAGGCCCAGCAGGGCGCGGCGCCCGGCGCGGCACCGGGCCACCGGGACAAGCTGGTGACCGACCTCACCGCCGCCCGCGATCTGGCCCGCATCCGGCTCAGTGAATCGGTGGCCGCGCTGGAGACCATCCGGCTCGACCTGCTGCGGCTTCGCGCCGGCGCCGGCAGCGTGGACCGCATCACCGCCGACCTGGCCGCCGCGGGGGAGATCGGGAAGACGGTTGACCGCCTTCTTGCCGCTGGTGAGGAAATTGATCGGGCGGTAGGACGGTAGGACGGCTGGACGGCCGGTGCAAGCCTGCTGCCGTCCTGTCCAATCACCAGCTTCCACTGACCACTGACCACTGACCACTGACCACTGACCACTGATCACTCTATTGCCGACAGGCTCCGCCTGGCCCGGCAACCGGTTTATCAACCACCACCCTGTGATCCAAGTTGGCCACCCGCTCCGCCAGTGATCCCACCAGTTCGGTCACCCGCGCCAGCCGGTCGTAGTCGAGGTACTGGGGCTCGTCGGTCACCTGGTGATAATCCGCGTGCCCGCCGGTGCTGAAGAAGATGATCGGGATGCCGTAGCGGGCGTAGCTCCAGTGATCGCTCCGGCAGTAGATGTTCTGGGGGTGGCCGTTGGCGTCCATGGTGTAATCGAACTGCATTGGACGGTCGCCGGCCTGATTCACCTGTTCCGCCAGGTCGCCGAATTCGGTCGAGAGGCGCCGAGACCCGATCAGCTGCAGGTAGTCCGGTCCCCCGCGAATCCGGCTTCCTCCCGGGGCGTTCCCGGTCACATCCTCGGCGCTGCCCCGCCCGATCATGTCCAGATTGAGCTGGGCCACGATTTTTTCCCGGGGGACGCCGGGGTGGTCGGTGAAATGCTCGGACCCGAACAGACCCTGCTCCTCGCCCACGTGCCAGATGAACAGCAGCGACCGTTTGGGCCGGGAGCCCCGATGGGCGAGCTGCTCCGCGATTTCCAGCAGGCCCATGCTGCCCGAGCCGTCGTCGTCCGCGCCGTTGTAGATCGAATCCGGCCGGGCCGAGGCGCCCTTGGTGCGGGCCCGGATGTCGGCGAGCGCCGCCTTGACCGTCGCCGCCTGCGCCGGCGTGAGTCGCGGGGCCGGATCGTCCGCGCCGCCGGGCCGGAAGAGATGATTCAGCACGTAGATTGAATCGTGGGCGACCGCCCGCTCCGCCGTTCCGATGTGATCGTTGTGGGCGCCCAGGGCCACATACTCGCCCCGGAGCACCGGGTCACTGCCTCGGAGCACTGCCACGACGTTTCGGGCCGGGAACTGGAGCGGGAGATTGATGAAGCGGAGTGAGCCGCTGAGCGGACGCCCCTCGGCTCCCGCCTTCACGCTGTCGGGATTCGCTCCGAGCAGCAGCCCCGCCACCCGCCGGGTCACGTAGAGGAAGCCGGGCACCGGCGCGGCTTCGGCCGGGACGAGCTGCTGCGCCGGCTCGCGATAGAAGCCCAGCAGGATCGGCGGGATGAGGTCGAGCCCGGCCACGGCGATGCCCGCGGCGCCCGCGAAGTGCTGGCTCACCATCTGCCGGTTCGCGGTGCCCGGAACGTTTCCGCTGTAGCCCGCCGGTGCCACCGAAAGGACCACCAGCTTTCCGGCCGCAGTCTCCGGTGCAATCAGCGAAGCCGGAATGCCCCAGGTGCCGCCGTACACCACCGGCACCCCGTCGATCGAGCGCGCGCCGGAGCCCTGGTCCCGCGGGGCGAAGTCGATCCACGGGGTGAGCGGCGTGCCTTCCACCGCGAGGGCCATCGCCGGATCGACGACCCGGGTGATCACCGGCACCGACTGAAAGAATGTTCCCGAATCGCCGGCCGGCTCGAGCCCGAGACGGGCCAGCTCGCCGGCGATATATGCAGTGCCCAGCACATTGCCCCGCGAATCCAGAATCCTGCCCCCCATGGAATCGTCGGCAAACAGGTACACCCGGGTCATCAGATCGGCCGGGGTGATCGCCGCCTGGGTGGGCTCGGGGGCGCGGGTCCGGGGCCGGGAGAGCGCGGCCCAGGGGTCGGGGCGCTGGCCGGTCAGCGCAATGGGGAGGAGGTACAGACCGGCCAGCGCGGCGGCCCTGCGAAGTGCGGAACGAGTCATGGGGTGAACACAGTCCAGGGCGTAGGGAAGATCAGCATGGGTCCCAATCCTGACGGACGCCGGCGATCGAAGGTTCCAGTACTACTGAGCCAGGGAAAGAAAGACGTCGTAGAGCGCATGGCACCACGCCGTAATGCCCAGTCCGCGCACCAGGTACATGGCGCTGAAGACCAGGCCCGCGATGGCGCGGAAGGTAAAACTCGAGAGGGTGAAGGTGTCGCCAAAGGGCCCGATGTAGTGAAAGAGCGAAAAAATCAGCGCGCCGGCCACCGCCGCAAAGATCCCCGCGGCGACCGGACGCCATCCGAAGACCACCCGCGCCAGCGCGGCGAGACCCGAGACCAGCAGGACCCGGAACAGCAGCTCCTCATAGATCCCCGCCCCCAGGGAAATCATGAGCTGGGTAGGCAGCGCGAAGTCCCCCGGACCCGCCATGAGGGCGAGCCGCCCCCGCAGCAGCAGCGAGGTCAGCGCACTCACCACCCCACCGAGCAGCACGGCGTACACCACCGCCTCGGCGAACATCACCGGGAAGAGTCCGGAACGGATCGGCCCGTGGTCGCGCCGGTCCCGCCAGACCAGCCATCCCCCAACGCTCGCGACCACCAGGGTGAACGCCGCGACCCCGTAACGGCCTCCCAGTGCGATGAAGAGGCTCTTGACCAGCACGTCGGCGCCGTTGCGAACCTCGCCCAGCTCGGTCCCGCTCAGCGCGAAGGCCAGCGCCTCATAGAGCAGAAGCAGCGGGAGGGCGAACACCAGGCTGTGACGCGGGGCGCGGGATGCGGACCAGTAGGACGCGGACGCCGGCGGCATCCTGAAAAATACACCGGACCCCGGCCTCCTTTGACCCGGACCGGGGAGCCATCCACATTTCCGCATGCCCGCCACTCCGCTGTCTTACCGGTGCGCCGCCGCACTGGCTCGCGGGCTCCTTCCCCTCTACTCCCGCTTCGTTCCCAAGGCCGCCGCGGCCCTCAAGGGCCGTGAAGGGGTCCTGTCCCGGCTGGCCGCGTGGAGCGCCCGGGAGCGCGACCCTGCCCGGCCGCTGCTCTGGATGCACGCCCCCTCGGTGGGCGAGGGGCTGCAGGCCAAGGCGGTGCTCCAGGCGCTGCGCGCCGCCCATCCCGACTGGCAGATCGCGTTCACCTTCTTCAGTCCCTCCGCCGAGCCGTCGGCGGGGGAGCAACCCGCGGATGTCACCGACTACCTCCCCTGGGATCGGCCCCGCGACTGCGAAGCCGCGCTCGATGCGCTGCAGCCCACGGCGCTGGTCTTCTCCAAGCTCGACCTCTGGCCCGAGCTCGCCACCCGGGCGGAGGCGCGCGGAGTGGCGATCGGTCTGATCGCCGCGACGGTGAGTCCCTGGTCGAGCCGGTTGCGCTGGCCGGCGCGCGCGGTGCTCCGTCCCGGCTACCAGGCGGTCCGGGCCGCCGGTGCGATTTCTTCCGAAGATGCCGAGCGCCTGGTGCGGCTC
>DATCXX010000084.1:0-3736 GCA_036565615.1 Gemmatimonadales bacterium
ACGGTGAACGGTGAACGGTGAACCGGACCTGGCCTGCCGAAACCTCCGTTGACCGTTGACTGTTGACCGTTGACCCTGTTCCGCGCCTCTACCACACCGCAAGCAGCACTCCCGCCGCGACCATGAACACCAGCTGATAGCTGGCGTCCAGCAGCCAGGTCGCCAGCCGCTTGTTGGAATAGAGATAGGCGGTGAAGCCGACGGTGGCCACGAAGCCCGCCCACAGAGCGGCTCCCAGTTTTACCCCTCCCTGAGGGGTGTCGATGCCCAGCCGGACGATCAGATAATCCATCACCGCCGCCAGCACGAGATAACACAGGAACGACAGGAAGTAGGTTCGCGCCATCCCCTGCTTCATGCCCTCGAGCTGCTCCGGGGTGTAGCCGTGGGCGGCGATCCACTGCCGGCCGAAGAGCAGACCGTACCACAGGGCGCCGATCGCGAAGATCATCAGCGCGGTCACCACGATGCCCAGATAGTTCAGAGGGTACATCATCACCTCGCCGCGAAGGTATCGCAGTCCGCCAGCCGACCACTGCTGAGCCCCCGGCGGAACCAGGTCGCCCGCTGTTCCGCCGAGCCGTGGGTGAAGTTCTCGGGGCTCACCCGCCCGGTGGTCTGTTGCTGGATCCGGTCATCGCCCACCGCGGCCGCGGCACCCAGGCCCTCCTCGACATCCCCGGTCTCCAGCTTGCCGCGCTGCGCGGCGGAATGTCCCCAGGCTCCGGCGAAGCAATCGGCCTGGAGCTCCATCCGCACCGAGAGATCGTTGGCCTGATCGGGCCGGTTGCGCTGCTCGGCCCGCACCTGGCTCTCGACCCCGAGCAGGAGCTGGAGATGATGGCCGATCTCGTGGGCCAGGACGTAGGCCTGGGCAAAATCCCCCGGTGCGCCGAAGCGCTGGTGGAGGTCCTGATAGAAGCCCAGGTCGATGTAGACCTTGTTGTCGCCGGGACAGTAGAACGGCCCCATCGCCGCCTCCCCGACCCCGCAGGCCGAGCGGGTCGCATCGCGGAAGAGCACCAGCGTCGCGTGCTGGTACTGGCTTCCCGCCTGGGCGGGGAGCTGCTGATCCCAGGTGGCCTGCACATCGTTGAGCACGAAGGTGATGAATTCCCTGAGCTGTTCTTCCTCCGGTGAGGCGACGACCGGCCCTCCCTCGGCGACCGGGCCGGGATCTCCGCCGCTCAGCAGGGAGAAGAAATCCTGCTTGAAGATCAGGCTGGCCACCAGCAAAAGGAGCAGGCCGCCCAGTCCCATGCGCCCGCCGGGGATCCGGAATCCTCCTCCGCCCCCGCTGGCCCCTCGCCGATCCTCGACATCCCTGCCGCTTCCTCCTGGCGTCCAGCGCATTATGTCCTCCAGGGCTCAGGGGCGCCCAGCAGGATCGCCCCGGCAATCGTCGTTTCGAACTCGGGGTTCGGCGCGTTCGGGAAGAGCTCCCTTCCCGCTGCACCCAGCGCCGACCGCTCTTCCTGCTCCCATCGCTCCAGGTCGAAGTCCTGGAGCGGGAGCTCGCGATAGGCCGGGAAATCGTCCCGGATGGGACAGCCGTTGGGAAGCTCCGCCCCGCTCGCGGTCCGCATGCCCAGGCCCATCATCCGGCAGATCATGGGGCGCCGTTGGTAGATCAGGCATCGCCCGTCCGAGTCGAGTGCCGGGCAGGGCTCGCCGGCCTGCGCGTCCACCAGGGCATCGAACCGGGACTCCCCCATGCGGGAGACATCCCAGGGGAACTCGAAGCCGGGCTCCGACCGCGCCATCCGGCCCACCTGCATCCGGGCTCGCTGTTCCACGGCGACCCGTACCGGGTAGGGCAGCGACGCAACGCCCTCCAGTACCGCCTCGGTGTCGGCCGCCGAAATGTCGAACGGACCATGGCAACAGGCGGAGCATCCGGACCGGCAGGGGACGACGCCGGGGAAGCGCTCCCGCACGTCCTCCTGCCACGCATCGAGCTGGGCGAGCAGCGCGGGATAGTCAGAGGGTGGATGCATCGAGGGCACGGACCGGCTCGGCCTACTCGGATTCGGCGACGGTGCCCGGTCCCTCGACCGCCATTCCCATGGCATGGTACCCGTTGTCCACGTACAGCACGCTCCCGGTGATGGCGGCGGCGAGCGGGCTGGCGAGAAACGCCGCGCAATGGCCCACATCGGCGGCATCCAGCTCGCGGGTGAGCGGGGCGTTCCGCTTGTTGTATTCAATCATACGCTGAATCAGCCCGATGGCGCTCGCCGCCCGGGAGGCCAGCGGGCCGGCGGAGATGGTGTTCACCCGGACCCCGAACCGGCGGCCCGCCTCGAACGCCAGGGTCCGGGTGTCCGACTCCAGCGCGGCCTTGGCCGAGGACATCCCCCCGCCGTATCCCGGAATGACCCGCTCGCTCGCCATGTAGGTCAGCGACAGAAAGGAGCCGCCCGGCCGCATCAGCGGCGCAAAATGACGGATCAGGGCGACGTTGCTGTAGGCGCTCACGCTGACCGCTTCCAGGTAGCCGTGGCGGCTGGTGTCGAGGAGAGCATTCTTGACCTCGGGGCCGTTGGCCAGGCTGTGCACCATGATGTCGAGCCCCTGATCGCCGAAATCCTCCCGGAAGCGCGCCGCGGCGCCCTGGATGGAAAAGTCGCCCCGCTCCTTGTAGCGCTTGCTCTCCCGGAGCTCGGCCGGGGCCTCCTCCAGGGTGTCGAACCCGGCGTCGAGCGGATAGATCTTCTCGAACGCCATGGTGCCGCCGTCGGCGAGCCGGAGCGACTCCGCCATCTTGCCCCGCTCCAGGAGGTTGAGAAAGATGTTGAGCGCCGGAGGCCAGGTTCCCACGCAGACGCTGGCCCCGGCCTCGGCGAGCGCCTTGGCGATCGCGAAACCGAAGCCGCCGTCGTCGGCCACCCCGGCGATGAAGGCGCGCTTGCCCGAGAGATTGATGGGGAGCATGGGCGAAGAACCGGGGTCAGAGGTCAGAGGTCAGGGATCAGGGTCAGGGAAGGGGAGTATAAGCCTCAGGATTCCCTCCGGCGAGGTGGACGGCTGCCTCGTGTAAACCCTCCCCTCCCTTCCGGCAACCAACCACTATGCTAGCCACTTTTCTCGTCCTGCTGGGCGCCGTGTTCCTCCAATCAATGCCGCTCCGGATCGCCTTCGCGGCCCGGCTGGATGGAAACTGGGACATCCTGGTGACCGACCTCTCCGGCCGGCCTCCGATCCGGCTGACCCGCCACGCCGGCGGCGAGCGCTTTCCAGTCTGGTCGCCCGACGGGTCGAGGATCGCGTACGGCGCCGAGCGGGAAGGCCGGTGGGAGTTGTACGTGATGAGCGCGGACGGAGGACAGCCAAGGCTTCTCACCCGGGATTTCGTGCCCAAGGGTCCCCGGAGCTGGTCGCCCGACGGAACCCGAATTCTGTTCGAGTCTTTGCGGGATGGCAACGCCGAGATCTACGTCATCGAGGTCGCGAGCGGCCGGGTGACCCGGCTGACCCGGAACTCCGCCGAGGAACGCTCCCCCCAGTGGTCTCCGGACGGGTCGCGCATCGCCTTCACCTCCTCCCGCGACGGCAATCGCGAGATCTACCTCATGGCGGCGGATGGAAGCGGGCAAACCCGGCTCACCACCAGCCCCGAGGAGGACGACTCCCCCTCCTGGTCCCCCGACGGCACCCGGATCGCGTTCGCCTCCTCCCGCGACGGCCACGGCGAGGTCTACCTGATGGGCGCCGACGGCAGCCGGCAGCGCCGCCT
>DATCXX010000099.1:0-7523 GCA_036565615.1 Gemmatimonadales bacterium
ATGTTGTAGAGCAGGTTCTCCCGCATCCGCGAGGCGTAGTCGAGCACCGCCCGGTCGAGCGAAACGGAATAGTCCACCGACTGGCGGAAGTGCCACTCCTGGGGAGCGATCGGCATCGCGATGTCGCTGCCGGGCACCTGCCGCTGGGCCACGAAGGGAATCCGCATCGGGGTCGGGCTGCCGATCATCTCGGTCAGCACCGCGATGGTGTTGTGGAAGGTGGCGGTATTCCGGATGCCGCCGTTCCACCAGCCGTCATAGGGGCCGCCCGACCGCATGGTCGCGCCGGGCTTGCCCTCGACCGCGAGCCGGGTGTGCATCGCGGCGCCGAGCGACTGGAGCCCGAGGATCAGCACCGGATCGAGGTTGAAATTGTAGGGGTCCCGGAGCGGCGGGGAATACACCACGGTGCCGGCCGGCCCGCTCTGGTGGTGGTTGTAGAGGATCTGGGGGAACCAGTCGCGATAGAGGGCGCGATTGATGTTCTTGGTTTCGGCCTGGGTCGAGGTGAAGAACTCCCGGTTGTTGTCGTGCCCGATGTATTTCTGATAGAGCCGGGGCAGCTGCGCCAGCGAGCGCTGCTCGGGCACCGGATTGCGCATGTACCAGTCGGCCACCAAGTCGTTCCCATCCGGATTGGCGTGGACGAAGAGGGTGACGACGTCGTCGAGGAAGCGCATGGTCTCGGGATCGGTGCGGCTCACCATCTGGTACACCATCTCACCGAGCTGCTGGGCCCCGAGCACCTCGGTGGCGTGGAGTCCGCCGTCGATCCAGACCACCGCCTTCCCTTCCCGCGCCAGCTCGCGGGCCTCCGCCTCGGTCAGCCCCTCGGCATTGGCCAGTCTTCGGGAGATCTCCTGGTAGCGGGCCAGGTTGCGGTGGTTGGCGGGGGAGGTGACGATGACCATCAGGTGGGGCCGTCCCTCCGCGGTGGTGCCGATCTCCCGCACCACCAGGCGATCCGATTCGCGCGCCAGCTTGCGCCAGTAGGCCGAGATCTGCTGGTAATTCGCGAGGAAATAGTCGTCGCCGAAGTTGGCGCCGAATTGTTCCCTGGGCGTGGTGATGCGGGTCTGCGGGAGGAGCGGAGCCGGGAGGCTCAGCACCAGCGCCGCGGACAGGACCGCGGCGCGCCGGGACAGGAGTGGCATGCTACCTCGGGGTCAGAATCGCAGGATGTCCTCCATGGCGCCGCGGATACCCTCGCTCTGGGGCAGGATCACATCTTCCAGCTCGGGAGCATAGGCGACGAACGTGTCGGTCGAGGCCACCCGGCGCACCGGCGCGTCGAGCCAGGCGAACGTCTCGTCCGCGATCCGCGCGGCGATTTCGGCGCCGTAGCCCCAGGACAGCGAGTCTTCGTAGGCCACGATCACCCGCCCGGTCTTGCGCACCGAGGCATAGACGGTCTCCCAATCCACCGGGGAGAGACTGCGGAGGTCGATCACTTCCACGCTCGCACCGGTCCGCTCCTCCAGCTCCTTGGCGGCGACCAGGGTGCGCTGCACGACCGCGCCGTAGGTGACGACCGTGAGCTGGGTCCCCTCCCGCACCACCTTGGCCTTGCCGAACGGGATCATGAAATTGGGGCCCGGGTTCGGCGCCTTGTTGTAGGTCTGGCGGTAGAGGTGCTTGTGCTCCAGGAAGAGCACCGGGTCCTCGCACCGGATGGCGGTGCGCAGCAGGCCGTTGGCATCCAGCGCGGTCGCGGGGCAAATGACCCGGAGGCCGGGCACCGAGGTGAACACCGACGCGCCGGTCTGGGAATGGTACGGCGCCCCGCCCTTGAGGTACCCGCCGTAGGTCACCCGGATCACCACCGGGGCGGTGAAGTCGTTGTTGGAACGCCAGCGCAGAATCGCGAGCTCGTCGCGGATCTGCATGTAGGCCGGCCAGATGTAGTCGAAGAACTGGATCTCGACCACCGGCTTGAGGCCCCGGGTAGCGAGCCCGATGGCGCGGCCCACGATGTTGGCTTCGGCCAGCGGGGAGTTGTAGACCCGGGTGCCCCCGAACCTCTGCTGCAGCCCCCAGGTGACCTTGAAGACTCCGCCCTTTCCCTTGACCTGGCCGAGATAGTCCTCCCGGCTCACGTCAGCGACGTCCTCGCCGAAGACCAGGATCCGGGGATCCCGGGTCATCTCGTCCTTCATGCACACGTTGAGGAGATCCACCATGGTGGTGGGCTCGCCGGTAAAGTGCGGATCGTCCTCGGTGTCGAACTGGTCCGACCTGGGGTCGACGTCGGGGGAATAGACGTAGTCGTAGACCGTGGAGGTGGCCGGCTGGGGCGAGGCCAGCGCGGTTTCGGTGGCGATGTCCACCTCTTCGGCGACCTGGGCGCGGATCCGCTCGATTTCCGCCTCGGTGGCGATGCCCTGCTCCACCAGCCAGACCGGGAACCGGGTCACCGGATCGCGCGCGGCGTCGGCGTCGCGCTCGGCGGTGGGGCGGTAGTGGACCTCGTCGTCGGAAAGCGAGTGGCTGTAGGGCCGGATGACCTTGGCATGGACCAGCGCGGGCCCCTTGCGGGCGCGGGCGTACTCCACCGCGCGGGTCAGCACATCGTAAGAGGCGAGCGGATCGCAGCCGTCCACCTCCAGGACGAGCAGCCCGGGAAACCCGGTGACCAGCTTGGAGATCGAGCCTCCCGGCGTGTTGACTTCGACCGGCACCGAGATCGCGTAGCCGTTGTCCTCGATGAGGTAGACCACCGGCAGCTTCAGATTGCAGGCGGTGCTGAGCGACTCCCAGAATTCCCCTTCGCTGGTGGTCCCGTCGCCCGAGGACACGAACACCACCTCGTCGGATTTGATCCGCTCGTCCCGGTCGGGTATGTCGCTGATCCGGTCGTAGCGGAGCCACGCCTCGGCGCATCCCACCGCCTGGAGAAACTGGGTGCCGGTGGGGCTCGAGGCCGAGACGATGTTCAGGTCCTTGTGGCCCCAGTGCGAGGGCATCTGCCGGCCGCCCGAGTTGGGATCGTCGGCGGCGGCCACCGCGGACAGGAGCTGCTCGGTGGCGGTCATCCCGAGTCCGAGACAGAGGGCCCGGTCGCGGTAGTAGGTGTAGAACCAGTCGTAGGACGCGCGGAAGACCCGGGCGGCCGCCACCAGGACCGCCTCGTGGCCGGCACCGGAGATCTGGAAGAAGATCTTGTTCTGCCGTTTGAGCTGAATCTCCTTGTCGTCCAGGCTGCGGGCCAGCAGCATCACCCGGAACATGTCGAGGAGATCGGCCTTGTCGAGCCGTGCACTGGGACGCGCGCGGGTGGGAGCGGGTCGGGTGGCCATTTACTCGGGGCTAGGGTCTGGGAGCTGGGGCCTAGGGAACTCCCCCGAAAGATAGTGACCTCGCGCCGCTAGGGCCTCCGGGCAAAGGCGATCCCGTCGGCGCCCGGTCCGGCGGTGAGATGGCGCTGGAGCGACATCTTCTCGACGTCCACGACCGCCACCTGCGCCGCGCCCCTGAGGGTGATGTACCCCAGCCTGCCGTCCGGATTCCAGGCCACGCCGAAAGGCTGGCCCGGCGACCCGGAGGACGCCGGGGTCTTGAGCCGACCCAGCTCCCGCCGGGTCGCCGCGTCGAAGAGCCGGACTTCGTCACTGGCCGGAGTGGTGACCAGCACCCGGCTGCCGTCGGGCGAAAACACGATGCGATAGGGCTGCCCCCCGACCTGCAGAGTGTCGATAACCCGCCACTCCCCGGTGCGCACCACCGTCACCGTCCCCTGATCGTTGCTCCCCACCCACACCTGAGCGCCATCGGGCGAGACCCCGATCGCTTCGGTCTGGGTACTGACCGCCAGGCTCCGGGGGTCCCCCGAATCCAGATCGAGGGCGGTGACCGAGCCGGACCGGATGTTGGCGGTGAAGGCACGCCGCCCGTCCCGCGCCGCCACCACCATGTGGCTCCCCTCCTGTGCCGTCGGCCGGGCCGAGACGATCCGTCCGGTCGTCACGTCCACCACCAGCACCATACCGCTGGTTTCCGAGGTGACCGCCACCCGCCGGTTGTCGGGAAGGAATACGATGCCGTGGGGACGCCGGTACTCGCCCAGGTCCACCGTGCGCGCCACGGTCAGCGAGCCCAGATCCACCACGGTGAGCGAGTTCCCGCCCTGCTGGGCGCCGTAGTTGGTGACCACGGCGAGGCGGCCATCGCCCGACGCCGCGGCCTCGTGGGGCCCGGTGCCGGTCGGGAGCGTAACCAGCGTGGCGCCGGTGGCGAGCGCGATCACCGAAACGGTGCTCGCGTCCTTGTTCACCACCACGAGCACGTCGTTGGGCGCGGCCAGCGCGAGAGCGCCCGCGAGAATGGAGATCGTCAGCATATCTGGTCTACGGCGCGGGTGGGGGCGGGGTTTCCCAGACCACCCGCCCGCCGGCCACGGTCATCCTGACCACGGCATCCGAGAGGCTGTCAGGCGCCAAGGTGGTGAGGTCACGGTCGAACACCACGAAATCGGCGCGATACCCCGGCTTCAGCATTCCCCGGGTGGCCTCGGCAAATACTCCGTAGGCGTTGTTTACCGTGTAGGCCCGGAGCGCTTCCTCCAGGGTGATCTTCTCCTCCGGAACCCAGCCACCGGGATTCAGGCCATCCAGGGTCTGCCGGGTGACCGCGGCCTCGAGCCCCAGCCGGGGATCGAGCGGCGCCACGTACCAGTCGGAGCCGAAGATCAGCCGCGCTCCCGCGTCCAGCAGCGAACGGAAGGCGTAGGTGCCGCGAATCAGCTCCGGCCCGATCCGCTTCGATGCCCAGCGCCCGTCATCCGCGGCATGATAAGGCTGCATCGAGGGGATGACCCCGAGTGCGGCGAAGCGGCGAATCTCCGCGGCGCGGAGATGCTGGGCATGCTCGACCCGGAACCGGCGGTCCCGGGCGCCGTGCGCGGTCGCCACGCTGTCGAAGATGTCGAGCAGCAGCGCGTTGGCGCGGTCTCCGATGGCGTGAACCACCACCTGGAGCCCGGCGGAATCGGCGGCGCCGATCCATCGCCGGAGCGAATCCTCCGGTGTCACGAAGAGTCCCCGGGTGCCCGGCGCATCCCGGTAGGGCTCGGTCATCAGGGCCGTGGTCGAGCCCAGCGAGCCGTCCACGAAACCCTTCACGCCGGCGGTGCGGATCCAGTCGTCGCCCGGCCCCGCGCTCTTGAGCGAGTCCGCCGCCGAGCGCCAGGAGGCGAGGGAGAGGTAATTCGACACCCGAAGCGTCAGCCCTCCCCGCTCGCGGGCCCGGCCCAGCGCCGCGATTTCTTCCCACCCGGTCACCATGCTGGCGACCGCGGTGACCCCCAGCGAAGCGGCGTGCCGCATGGCGCCGGCCAGCGCCGAGTCGAGCTGCTCGGCCGAAGGACTGGGAATAGCCGCGTACACCGGATTCATCGCCTCGTCCTTGAGCACCCCGGTCAGCTCTCCGTCCGCGCGCCGCACAATCGAGCCGCCGGGAATCTCGGGGGTCGCGCGATCGAGCCGGGCTGCCGTCAGCGCCCTGGTGTTGGCGAGCGCCATGTGCCCGTCGAGCCGGAGGATGAACACCGGGTTGTCGGGAGTGACCGAGTCGATCCAGGCCCGGTCGGGCAGCGGGGTGCCGGGCCACTTTTCGTGGTCCCACACTCCGCCCAGCACCCATTCACCCGGCTTGAGCCTCGCGACGAAGGCCTTGATGCGCCGGGTGAACTCGGCCGGGCTATCGGCATCGCGCAGGTCCACCGAGGTGAGCTGGAAACCGCCGGTGAACAGATGAACGTGATCGTCCATGAATCCCGGCGTGACGAACCCGCCGGGGACGCCGACCTGCCTGGTGTCGGGGCCGGCCTCTGCTGCCACCGCGGCGCTATCACCCACCGCGAGGATAGTGTCGCCCCGGATGGCGATTCCTCCCGCCCAGGGATTGGCACTGTCGCCGGTCCAGATTCGTCCGTAGACGATCAGGTCGGGTTTAGGGGTTGCGGAACAGGAGAGGACCAGCGCGAGAACGAAGACCAGACGAAGGATTGGCATGGCGGAAACTACCGCCTGCCCCGGAGCGGAGCCAGCGTTACGGGTGGATCAACGGCGCGTTCACTTCATCGACCGACTCCTGGAGCAGCAGCGCCTGGCCGGCGATGAGCTGGAACGATCCCGAAGGGACAGTGAGTCCGCGCGGCAGGCCGGTCACCGAGCGGTGGAAGATACCGCCCAGCACGGTGAGCGCCGCGGCGTAGCTGCCCTGAATCGACGGGTGCAATCCATCGCTGGCGTACAGCGGCGTGGCGGCGTTTCGCGCCCAGGCAGCTCGCCAGGCGTTGCCCGCGGCGAGCAGGAGTCCGTTCACATCGAGCGCGGCGAGGCGGTAGGACTCCGCCGAGGCGTCGAAATCGGAGAAGTTGACCAGCTGAGGCCAGACCTGATACAGCGCCGGCTCGCCGCCTTTGCTCCGGATCAGGGTGGAGAAGGTGGCGGTCCATTCCCGGAGGTTGGCCCGGTTGGCCAGCACCGCCGAGGGCCCCTGCTGCAGCACCACCCAGTGCCACCCCCCGGCTTCGATCACCCGCCGGGCCTGTCCGTCGTTCCAGTGATCCTCCAGGGCGTAGTCGGGTTTGGCCACCTGGGCGACCTGGACCCCGGCGATGCCGGCCGAATCGGCCAGGGCCTTTACCATGGAAGGGAGATCGTTCGCATAGGTCAGGCTGTTGCCCACGAAGAGAATCCGGACCGTCGCCGCCGGATCGGGCTCCGGGTCGGGAAAACCACTGGGCCCGGTGGTGAGACCGCAGTGGCTGGTCCCACCCAGGAGACCGACGGCGACGAGCAGGGTGCGCAGGGCTGTCATGCTCTCCCGACGACCGGATCGGGGGGGCGGTTTCAGGCGGAACGGCCTTCCCCTTGGCAAGTGAGTGGAAGGCCGGTACCTTCTCCTCATCATGTGATGGGAGTCCCGATGACCCGGCCGGCCCTTCCGCTCCTGCAAGGCACCGTCGATCTCCTCGTGCTCAAGGCCCTGACCTGGGGTCCCCAGCACGGCTACGCCGTTTCCCGCTGGATCCGGGAGCGCTCCCAGGGCGCGCTGGGTCTGGAAGACGCCGGCCTCTATCAGGCGCTGCACCGGCTGGAGCGGCGACGCTGGGTCGCGGCGGCCTGGGGGCTCTCCGAGAACAACCGCAGGGCGCGGTACTACGAGCTGACCAGCGAGGGGCGGGCCCAGCTGCGGGTGGAGGCGGGAACCTGGCGACAGTATGCCGCGGCGGTGTTCCGGGTGCTGGATGCCCAGAGAGCGGATGGGTGACCATGCCGGGCACTCAATTCCGCTGGCCGTGGCGGAGCCGCAGCGAGATCGGGAGCGAGGTCGAAGAAGAGCTTCGCTTTCATCTCGACATGCGGATCGAGGCGCTGCTGCGCGAGGGCATACCCAAAGAGGACGCCAGGCGGAGGGCGCTGCTGGAGTTCGGCGACGTCGAGGCGGCCCGGCGGGCCCTGGGCCGCACCGACCGCGCCACCGAGGGATCCCGCCGGCGCCGGGAGCGCCTGGCGGACTGG
>DATCXX010000398.1:0-3159 GCA_036565615.1 Gemmatimonadales bacterium
GCCGTCCATCGGGCGCCACCACCGAGCCGTTGTCGGTGCTGCACTGCTCCGCCGGCACGCCCCATCCCGCCGCCGCCGCGGTCACCAGCATGCTGCGGGCGCGCGCGGCGGCTTCGCGAAGCGGAAGCCAGGCCGCCCGCACACTGGTGCTCCCGCCGGTGAGCTGCATGCCGCCGACCAGCGGGTTGTAATAGGCTTCGTTGGCGGGAGCGAACTGGTAGCGCACCGTGGACCAGTCGGCGTCGAGCTCCTCGGCGACCAGCATGGGCAGCGCCGTGGAGACGCCCTGCCCCATCTCGGAGCGATCCACCATCACGGTGACGGTGTCGTCGGCGCCGATCCGGATCCAGGCATCGGGCGCGAAGGGCGCCGACCCGGCAGGAGGCGGCGCTTCGTCGGCGCAGCCGCCGAGCGACACGGCCAGGGTGAGCCCGGCTCCGGCCGCCAGCCCGGCGCGCACGAACTCGCGCCGGGTGAGATCCGGGGTCACGCCGGCACGGTGCGCATCGGGAGCGACCGGAGCCGCTTCCCGGTGAGCGTGAAGACTGCGTTGGCCACCGCCGGGGCGATGGGGGGAGTGCCCGGCTCCCCGATGCCGGTGGGGGCTTCGGTACTGGGCACGATGTGCACCTCGACCACCGGCATCTCCCGCATCCTGAGCAACGGGTAGTCGTGAAAGTTGCTCTGGGCGACCCGGCCCCGGTCGATGGTGATCTCGCCGTGCAGCGCCGCGGTCAGGCCGTACACGATGGCACTCTCCACCTGAGCCGCCACGCCGTTCGGATTGACCACCGTGCCGCAGTCCACCGCGGCGACCACCCGGTGCACCCGCACGCTGCGGTCGGGGTTGAGCGAGACCTCGGCCACCTCGGCGACGTAACTGGAAAACGACTCGACCACCGCCACTCCGCGGGCCCGGCCCTCGGGGAGCGGAGTGCCCCAGCCAGCCTTCTCGGCGGCCAGGGTGAGCACCCCGAGATGGCGGGGCTTTGCCCCGAGCATCGCGGTCCGGTATTCCACCGGATCGCGCCCGGCCGCGGCGGCCAGCTCGTCGATGAACGACTCGATCAGGAAACCGTTCTGCGAAGCTCCCACCGAGCGCCAGAAACCGAGCGGCACCTCCCAGTCGGGCTGGACCGCTTCGACGCTCAGGTTGGGAATCGCGTACGGCAGGTTGGCGATGGCCTCCACGGTGCTGTCGTCGAACTGGGTCTTGGGTGCCCCGAACGCCGAGGCCATGATGGAGGGACACACCACCCGGGCGGTGAGACCGCTGGGCAGGCCGTCGGGATCCAGCGACGCGGCGAAGCGCGCGTAGGTGGGGGGGCGGTAGAAATCGTGCTGGATGTCGTCTTCCCGGGAAAACATCACCTGTACCGGCACGCCCGCCGCCTTGGACGCCTCCACCGCGTCGGTCACGAAGTCCTGCATGGCCCGGCGGCCGAATCCGCCGCCCAGGAAGGTCGTGTGCACCGTCACGCTGGCCGGATCGAGCCCGGTGATCCGCGCCGCGACCTCCTGCGCGCCACCGCCGAGCGCCATCCCGCACTGGTACTGGGTCGGCGCCCACACCGTGCAGCGGGTCGCCTCCACGTGCGCGGTGGCATTCATCGGCTCCATGCAGGCATGGGCCAGGTAGGGCGCGTCGTAGGCCGCCGACACTCGAGTCCCCGCGACGAGAGCCCCGGTGCCCTCGCGACGGGCCAGGTGCCCGGCGCGCCCGGCCCGGGTCTCCATCTCCTTCCGGATCTCCGCGCTGCCGAGCCGCGCCGCCGCGCCCTCGTTCCACACCACGTTGAGTGCCTTCCTGCCCTGCTGGGCCGCCCAGTAGCCATCGGCCAGGACCGCGATCCCGGAGCCGATCCGCACGACCTGGCGCACCCCGGGCACTCGCCGTGCCGCGGCTTCGTCCCAGGTGGCGGGAACACCGCCGAATACCGGTGAGCGCGCCACCACGGCGGTCAGCATCCCGGGGACCCGCACGTCCACCCCGAACGTCGCTTTGCCGGCGACCTTGTCTCCGAGATCGAGCCGGGGCGCCGCGGTCCCGATGATGGTGAAGTCCCTGGCCTCCTTGAGGGTGACCTTCTCCGGCACCGGCAGAGTGGAGGCGCGCCCGGCAAGCTCGCCGTACTTGAGCCGGCGCCGGCTGGCCGGATGGCTGACCACCCCATTCGCGGTGCGACACTCCGACGGATCCACCGCCCAGGCAGTGGCCGCGGCACTCACCAGCATGGCGCGGGCCTTTGCACCCGCTTCGCGCAGCGGGATCCACCCGGTGCGGACGCTCATGCTCCCGCCAGTCACCATGGATTTGAACAGCGGGTTGTAATAGTCCGGAGAAGCGCCGGACTGCTCCACCCGCACCGTCGCCCAGGGCACGTCGAGCTCCTCAGCCAGCAGCATCGGCAGGGCGGTGTGCACGCCCTGCCCCATCTCGGACCGGTCCAGCACCAGGGTCACCGCGCCGTCGGTTCCGACCCGCACCCAGGCGTTGGGCGTGAAGGGAGGCCCGGGCGGGGGCGCCGGCTCTCCGGCGCAGGAGGGAAGGGAAACCGCGAGGGTGAGCCCCGCCCCGGCCACCGCGCCGGCCCGCAGGAAGTCGCGGCGGGTCAGGTCGACAGTCATGAGACCACCTCCCCCGCGGCGCGATGGATGGCGCGGCGAATCCGCTGATAGGTGCCGCAGCGGCAGAGATTCTCCGACATCACCTCGTCGATGTCCGCGTCGGTGGGTTTGGGAGTCCGCTCCAGCAGATACGCCGCGCGCATGATCTGGCCCGGCTGGCAGTACCCGCACTGGGGCACCTGTTCCGCCACCCATGCCTCCTGGACCCGGTGGCGCCCGTCGGGGGACAGGCCCTCGATGGTGACGATGGTCTTTCCCTCCACCGTCGAGAGCGGGAACTGGCAGGACTTCTGCGCCACTCCGTCGATGTGCACGGTACAGGCCCCGCATTGCCCGACACCGCAGCCGAACTTGGTTCCGGTCAGCTGGAGAGAATCGCGCAGGACCCACAGGAGCGGGGTGTCGGCGGGAGCGTCGACCGAGACGTCCTTGCCGTTGAGGGTGAATCGTGGCATGCGAATCCTCGACAAACGAAGGTAGGACTTCAGCGAGCGATAGTCAGCGTGTGCGCCCCCGGATCGATGAGCGAGA
>DATCXX010000121.1:0-5021 GCA_036565615.1 Gemmatimonadales bacterium
CCGCCGTGATCGCCCGCGCGATCCCGAAGTCGGCCACCACCGCCTGGCCCTCGTGGAGGAGGATGTTCTCCGGCTTGACGTCCCGGTGGATGACGTTCTGGCGATGGGCGTAGTCGAGCGCGAGGGCGACTGAGCGCGCGATGATGAGCGCCTCCGGCACGGGGAGCCGTCCTTCCCGCGCCAGCCGCTGGCGCAGCGACTCGCCCCCGATGTAGGGCATGACAAAGTAGAGGAACCCGTCCCGCTCCCCCGAATCGTGGACCGGGACGATCTGGGGATGGCTCAGGTTGGCGGCGATGCGGATTTCGCGGAGGAACCGGGCGGCTTCGGCGCCCGAGGTCACCAGCTCGGGCCGGAGCACCTTGATGGCCACCTGGCGGGCGTGCTTCAGGTCCTCCGCCAGATAGACGGTCGCCATGCCGCCCCGGCCCAGCTCGCAGTCGAGCCGGTAGCCCTCGGCGAGCGCACGACGGAGGCGATCAGGAACCGGAGGCAGCGGTGCTCCAGGAAGGAGGGACGGTATCTAGTTTACCCCGCCCCCCCGGGGCCAGACTATGGGGTGAGGCTTACTCCGAGCGCAGCGCCGATACCGGCTCGGCCCGGGTGGCGCGGCTGGCCGGGAGGTAGCTGGCCAGCAGGCCCACTCCGGCGATCACCGCCACTACCGCCGAAAACACCAGCGGGTCCCTGGGGGTCACCTCGAACATGATCAGCCCGATGATGCTGGTAAGCCCGAAGGCGAGCAGCAGGCCGACTCCGAGCCCGAACGCGAGCTGCACGCCCCCCTGGCGGACCACCAGTCCGATCACGTCGCGCGAGCTCGCCCCCAGCGCCATCCGGATTCCCATCTCCCGCATGCGGCGGCTCACCGAGAAGGACAGCACGCCGTACAGGCCCACCGTGGCCATGAACAGCGCGGCCGCGCCGAAGGCGATGAACAGGCTGCCGAAGACGATGAAGAACCAGCCTGCCTGCTTGGCGACGCCCTCCATGGAATCCACCTCGTAGATCGGAAGGTTGGGATTGAGTCCCTGGACCGCCGCACGCACCGAGGGGAGGATGCCCAGCGGGTTACCGGCGGGAAGGTGGACCGCCATGTAGGTGAACCGGATATCCCGCTGAGCGACCGGCACGTAATATCCCCTCGGGCTGGGCCGGTCGGTATCGAAGCCCTCCATCCGGAGGTCGGGGACGATGCCGACGATGGTCTTCCACGGCGCCAGGCTGTCCCGGCCGGCCCGCTCCGCAAACCGCTGCCCCAGCGCCTCCCGCCCCGGAAAGAGATCGGCCGCGAACGATTCATTCACGATCGCCACCGGCTGGCTGGCGGCATCGTCGCTCGGGGCGAAGTTCCGCCCCCGGACCAGCGAGACGCCGAAGGTCTTGAAGTACCCCGGAGAAATGGTGGTGTTCCGGGCCACCGGGTAGTCGCGATCGGCGGCGTAGACCTGGCCCGCCACCGCGATGTCGGACCCGTTGCTCTCGATCGGGAGATCGGTGGCCAGCGCGGCGGACGCCGCGCCCGGAAGCGCCCCGAGCCGCTCGGCCAGATCGGTAAAGAACCGCTGCCGGGCTTCGCGGGTGGGATACTCGGTGTCGAAGAGCCCGACCCGCGCGGTGAAGATGCGCTCGGTGCGGTAGGGAAACTCGAAATTGCGCAGCTTGGTGATGCTCTTGATCATGAGGCCGGCGCCGATCAGCAGGGCGCAGGAGAGCGCGATCTCCGCGGTCACCAGGATCTTGGTCAGCCGGATGCCCAGGATTCCCGAGGCGCCGCGCGATTCGTCCTTGAGGGTGGCGTTGATCTCCGTCTTGAGCACGTGAAACGCCGGCGCCGCCCCTGCCACCAGGGCGGTGAAGACGGTGATCCCGGTCATGAAGAGGAGGATCGGAAGATCGAGCGCGAACACCATGTAGTAGGGCTTGCCCACGTTCTGGGTGGCGCCATCGAATAACCGGATTCCGGTGTAGGCGATGGCGACCCCCAGCAGCGCCCCGATGGCGGCCAGGATCAGGGTCTCGGCGAAAAAGGGAAGCACGATGCGAAAGCGGCTGGCGCCCAGCGCGGTGCGGACCGCGGCCTCCCGGGTGCGCAGCGTAGCGCGGGCCAGGAGCAGGTTCGAAACGTTGGCGATCGCGATCAGCAGGACGAAAATGGTGGCCACCTGCATTGCGCCGAACACCGCGACCAGCTCGGGACCGGTGTCGTCTTCGGCGAAAGTCTGGAAGCGGACCGTGACACCCTTGTTGGTTTCGGGGTACTCCCGGGCCAGCCGCTCGGCGATGGCGGCCATCTCGACCGCGGCCTGGTCCCGGGACACCCCATCGCGCAGCCGGCCGAAGGCGGTGAACCCCGCGCTGCGGCTGCGATCGGCGGCCTGACTCCGGCCGTCTCTCCGCGCCACCCAGAGGCTCTGGTTCCGGGGAAAGCGGAACCCCTCCGGCATGACGCCCAGGATGGTCGCCGCCTCGCCGTTCACGATCACGGACTTCCCCACGATCCCCGGGTCGGACGCGTACCGCGTGGTCCAGACGTCGTGGCCCAGGACCAGGGTGAGGGGGGCGCCCGGCAGCTCGTCCCCGGGGCGAAAGCCGGTGCCGATCACCGGACGGATCCGGAGGACGTCGAACACGTTTGCCGAGACCAGGGCCCCCTGGAATCGCTCGGGGCCCTCCCGGCCGGCGAGGTTCACCGTGCTGCCGGAGAAATGCCCCAGCATCTCGAAGCTCTGCTGCTGGGCCCGCCAGTCGTAGAAGTCGTGCTCCCGCGCCGACATGAACTCGATGTTGCGGGAAGGATTGGATCGGTTGATGAGCAGCAGCCGGTTCGCTTCGGGGACCGGATGGCCCCGCAGGAAGACGCCGAAGAGCAGGCTGAAGGCGATGGTGCAGAGGCCGATGCCGAGGCCGAGGGTGACACTGGCGATGACCGCGGAGGCGGGCTCCCTCCGGAGCGAGCGCACCGAAAGGAGGAGGTCCTGGAACAGTGCCCTCATGGAGACGCCCGGCTGGAGTGTTCTGGTACTACGGCAGGGCTGGGGCGAGGTTTCAAATAGAAACGTTTCACGCGGCGTGAAACGTGAGGACCATCAGCTCCCGATAGCGGTGAGCAGCTCCCGAAGGGTGGATTCGCCCTTGTCGCGGGCGTACCAGCCCCGGGCATAGATGTAACGCTGAGGGGTGGGCATGGTCTTCTTGTGGGCCAGCATCCATTCCTGAAGCGCCGCGGGGCGGGGTCCCCAGTGCCCCAGCTGCCGGAATTCGGCATCGAGCGCGATCACCATCGGAATGGAGCGGGTGCCGTTGGTGAGATACCGGTTCATCACGTCGGGATAGCGGTCGCGCTCGAGAACCCTGAGCTCCATTCCGGTGATCAGGTCGGCGAGCCGTGCCAGCACCGGTACGATGTTGGCCGCATCGCCGCACCAGTCGGCGGCGAGCACCAGCAGCCGGCGGGCCGGTCCGCGGAGAAACCGCTCCAGGGCCCATCCCGGGATCAGGGCCCGCTCGTAAACGCCCCGCCACAACCCGGCCTGCTCCATCTCCGGCCGGAGGTAGGCCGGCCACGGAACCGCTTCGGCCCAGAGCGCCGGGAAGTCGAGCTCCACTAGATCCGTTCCTCGATCCGCACGCCGAAGCGGGCCAGCCCATCCACGTAGTCGCGGAAGGGGACCGCCTCGTCGGGGGTGTACACCCCGGGACCGGCGATGCCCCCGCCGGCCTGCATCAGCGCGGTCAGGGAGAGCGAGTATCCGGTGGTGCGCATCATCGCGCTGATTCCCAGCGCCGCGTCGTAGTAGTCGAGCAGCTCGAAGGTGACGGCGGCGGCACGCCCACCCTTGTCGCCTTCCACCACCACCCGGAGCGCGACCAGGTCGCGACCTTCCGGCTTGTACAGCCTGGGCTGCACCGCGGCGATGAAGAGGTCGCGGGGAACCACCGGCTGGCCCTTCACCGGGATCGGGGTATTGGAGATGAGCCCGAGCTCCCGGATCGGCCGCATGATGGCGACGTGACCGGGATAGCGCAGGGTCTTGTACTCCATGGTATCGATCCGCCCCTCGAACGCGAAGGGCATGGTGCTGACGCCGCCGCCGGTATGAAAGGCCTCCAGCGTCCCCACCGGCGCGGGGAAGTCCTGGGGCTCGAGCTCGGAGAGGGCGTCCACCTGCACCGCCTTGCCGTTGCGGAGCACCCAGGACGGGGTGGTGTAGTAGTCGAGCGCGCCTTCCAGCGAATACACGATCTGGTAGTTGAGCGGCGGCTCGGGGTGCTGGGGCAGTCCCCCCACGTAGATCCGGACCGAACGGGCGCGGTCCACCCGGCGAATCCCCTCGGCGGCCAGGATGTTCACCATCCCGGGCGCGAGGCCGCAGTCGGGAATGACCGACACGCCCCGCGCCTGCGCGGCCTGGTGCAGCTTCTTCTGCTGGAACACGATCTCGGTGTTGCCGCCCAGGTCGCAGAAGTGACAGCCGCCGTCGATCGCGGCCCGGGTCATCGGCTCGTTGAAGTAGTAGGGCAGGGCGCAGAGCGCCGCGTCATGGCCCTTCATGAGCGACACCACCGCCTCGAAATCGCTGGCATCGAGCGGCACGGCGCGCAACCGCTTGCCGAGGTAGGGCTGGAGGAACGCCGGCAGACGGTTGGGGTGGAGGTCGGCGAGGGTCACCTGCTCCACGGTGTCGTGCTGGAGCAGGTTGTGCGCCGCCGCGCAGCCCTGCAGGCCGGCGCCCAGAACCAGCATCTTCATAGCGACTCCACCGAGACGTTTCGAGGGGAAGAGAGCCCTCGAAATTAGCCGGTCAGGCGGCCGCATTCAACGCGCGGTCCGCCCCGGATGATGGGTGAGACTCCGGAGTGCGGCGGGCTTGCCGCTCCAGTCGGGCCGGCGGGAGGAGCCGGCCGACAGGGGCCGGACCTCGAATCCCCGCGAGGTGAAATACCCCAGGGAATCGGCGCCCCAGCGAATGGCGCCGGTGTCGCCGGGACCCAGCCGGCTGGTGTCACCGTTCGCCGCC
>DATCXX010000141.1:0-3356 GCA_036565615.1 Gemmatimonadales bacterium
GCGCCTGCGGGCGGGGCTCACGGTGGCCGAGGTGGCCCTGGCGCTGATGCTGCTGGTGGGGGCGGGGCTGCTGCTCCGGAGCTTCGTGAAGCTGACCGGGGTGGACACCGGCGTAAACCCGCAGGGCATTATCGCGGGAACGGTGCTGCTCCCGGAGCGGAGCTATCCCGATACCGCGCAGCGCCTCGCCTTTTTCGAGGGTCTGCTCGCCCGGGTCAGGGCGCAGCCCGGGATCGGCGGCGCCGCGTTCTCCACCGATCTGCCGACCAGCTCGGGCTGGCAGTTCGGGGTGACCTTCGAAGGACTTCCTCCGCCCGCCCCGGGGGCCGCGCCGCTGTTCCACGGCGTCGCGGTGAGCCCGGAGTACTTCGCCACCGTGGGGCTCCCCCTGCTCAGCGGCCGCGCGCTGCAGCCGTCCGACAGGGCAGGCCAGCCGCCGGTCGTGCTGGTGAGCGAGGCGATGGCCAAACGGTCCTACGGCCCGGCCGATCCGGTCGGCCGGCGGTTCAAGCTCGGCGGACCGGATTCGGAGCAGCCCTGGCTCACCATCGTCGGCGTGGTGGGCGAGGTGAAGAACGACGGCCTCAGCGCGCTGGAGCCGCGCGGCACCGTCTACTTCCCCTTTGCCCAGGCGGTGAGCGACCAGGCCTGGCTGATCGTGCGGAGCGACGCGCCGGTGACCAGCGTGGCCGGGATGCTGCGGCGCGAGCTGGCGGCCATGGACCGGAGCCTGCCGCTTTCCGGCGTGACCACGCTGGTCCAGCAGATCGAGCAATCGGTGGCGCAGCCCCGGTTTTCGATGCTGATGCTCACGATCTTTGCCGCGCTCGCGCTGGTGCTGGCCGCGGTGGGGCTCTACGGGGTGATTTCCTACAGTGTGACCCAGCGGGCCAGGGAAATCGGGGTCCGGATCGCGCTGGGGGCGCCACGCGGCAGTGTGATCGGCAGTGTGGTGGGCCGGGCGATGGCGCTCACCGGGTTGGGAATCGTTCTCGGCACGCTGGGGTCCCTCGCCGCGGGCAAGGTGCTGTCCGGGCTGCTCTACGGCGTCACGGCGACCGACCCGCTGGTGTTCGGCGGCGTGGTGCTGCTGCTGGGGGCCGTGGCGCTGGTGGCGGCGGGCATCCCGGCGCTGCGGGCGTCGCGAATCGATCCGGTGACGAGCATGCGAGAATAGCAGCTATCAGCCATCAGCTGTCAGCTATCAGACGAGAGAATGAAAATGCTCGCGCCATCATCGATGTTGCTCGTGCTCGGGTCCGTAGCGGCCTGGTCGCACCACACCACTCCTGCGCCATCGCAGGGTAGCCGTTCCTGGCAGGTTCCCTGCCCATTCGATTCGAGCAAGGCGCTTCTTCCCGTGACCTGCGGTCGCCTCAAGGTGCCCGAGAACCCCGGGAATCCGGCGGGGGGGCGCGGGGTGGAGATTGCGTTCATGCTGGTCAAGGCGCCGAGGAGCACCGACCAGCACGGCCCGGTCCTCTTCCTGAACGGAGGGCCCGGGCAGAACAGCCTGTACTACGCCGAGCAGCTGGTGATCCATCCCCACATCCGGGACGTGGTCGTGGACCGGGACTGGGTCTTTTTCGACCAGCGCGGGACCGGGCGATCGACGCCATCCCTCTACTGCGCACCGCAAGCGGATTGGCTGACGGAGGTCAGGACGTGCCGGGACCAACTCGTCGCGCAGGGAATCGACCTGTCGCAATACAACAGCGTGCGGATTACCGGCGACATGGAAGCGCTGCGAGTGGCGCTGGGCCTGAAGCACTGGAATCTGTGGGGCATCTCCTACGGCGCGAGACTGGCCGTCATCTCGGCGCGGGCCTATCCCGCGAGCGTGCGATCGATCATTCTCGACGCCGGGGGCGTGCCGGAGGGTCAGGAGCTCATCGACGACGCGTTCGGCACCGAAGTGGCGCTCAACAAGATCTTCTCCAAGTGCGCGGCGGACTCCGCCTGTGCATCGGCATTTCCGCAACTGCGGCGCCGGTTCTACGCGGCGCTTCCCGGGCTCAGGCAACAGCCCTTGACCGTCGGGGAACGACGGTACGACGATGCCGCGCTGCTGCGCTTCATTCGCGCCTGGCTGTATCCGAGGGGCTATTCGACGTTCGAGCAACGCATCCAAAGCCTCGTGCTGGTCATGGATGCCGCGGCGCGCGGCGACGCGGGTACGATGCTCGACACCCAGCAGCGCATGCGAGCCGAGGAAGGGCTCGGCACCAGAACCGACCCTCCCCTTCCGCCGCACGGCCGGTACAGCGTCGGACAGAACCTCTCGGTGTATTGCCACGAGTCCGCGCCGTTCGCATCCATGGAGCAATACGAGCATGCGGTCGCCGGTTCGGCGATTCTTCGCGCGCTGCTCCAGGGGTTCGGCGATGACCCTGCCTGCGATCTGTGGCCCGCCGGCAAGGCCTCGGCAATCGCGAGGACGGGCGTCTATGACGGGCCGCAGCTGGTGTTGACCGGGGAGCTGGATGCCTCGTCGTCGGGTCCGGCGGGGTACGAGATCGCCAAACGCAACGCCAACGCGAGGCTGGTGGTCTTCCGCAACGGCATGCACGGTCAGTTTCCCGCGGAGCTTCCGACGCCGGAGGACACCGACTACCGGATGTGTGCGCTGGGGCTGGCACGCGCATTCGTTGCCGATCCGCAGGGAAGGCTGGATACCGGTTGCGCGGACACCCGGCCGTTGCGCCTGGTGCGGTAGTCAACCGCCGGACACTCGGAGGAGTGCCCGGCGGCTTTGTCACTGCGAGACCCCGGAGGGCCCCGCGATCTCTGCTAGCGAATGACCGTCGTCGTGGTCCGCTTCCGGCGGCCGGCCATGACGGCAATCACGATGATCAGCACCAGGGCCAGGCCGATAATCGCCAGCCACTGGGGACTGGTATACCAGGTGGTGCTGCCCTCGGAGGTGCTCACGTCGACCTTGATGGGAGGGTCCTGCAGCGTCATCGCCACGGCCGTGGCGCTCGACACGAGCATCAGGCCCAGCGAGCTCAATATGGTCTTCAAGTAGCGCATGGGTGGCTCCAATTGGGTTTACATCTGGGGGACGAGTGGCGGATTCCGGTCCACACAGTGTGTCGGATTCCGGCCCGAACGTCTCCCTGACTGGAAGTCCATCACCGCAACGGGAGACCGAAAATGCCCGACGTGAAGAAATACACCGAGAAAACCGAGGTCGAGACCGAAACCAAGCACGACTCGGACCCGGCTGAGAGCGAGCAGAAGGAGAAAACGACCGTCAAGACCGAGCGCACCGTCGAGAAGGACAGGGACCCGGTCATCATTGTCGAGGAGAGCTAGTATCGCCTTGCCCTGAGGCTGCGGAAGGCAGAACGGCC
>DATCXX010000143.1:0-12148 GCA_036565615.1 Gemmatimonadales bacterium
GGATCTTCGCCCGGCACCAGGCGGATCACCACCTTTCGCGGCACGAAGGCGCCCAGCGCCTGCCGGTGCAGCTCCCCCGCCACCGGATCTCCCGCCGGACCGGTGACCAGCAGGTGCACCGCGGGGTGCACCAGCCAGTCGGCGGCCAGCAGAAACGCCGAGGCGAACAAGCCGAGCTGGTCGCCCAGTCCGCCGAAGGCGTCTACCAGCGCCTGGTGCCGTTCTCGCCAGCGCCGGTCCCTGGTGTGCTCGAACAGCCGGGCCAGGGTGACACCGGCCACGCCGTTGGGCGACCCGTTGGGACTGTCTTGAATCGGTTTGGCCGGCGCGGTCAGCAGGCCTTCCCCGCGCCGACCTCGCGCGATATCGACCAGCCCCCCGCCCGTGTTGTCCCAGTGATCGGCCCACACCCGTTCCATGAGCGCTTCGGCCCATTTCAGCCACGCAATCCGGCCGGTGGACTCGAACGCCGTCACCGCAGCGGCGGCGCACTGCACCGGGTCGTCGAGCAGCCCCGGCTCTCCCCCCGGACGATGGGAAACCCGCTCGTCCGAGCCCGGCGCGCTGCGGAGCCGGTCCAGCGCGTCGAGGGCGAGCGCCACCGTTGCGTCGTCGCCCAGCGCGGCTCCGGCTCTGATCAGCGCGTCGGCGAGCATGGCGTTCCAGCTGGTGTACGGGGTCGGGTCCACGAACGGAGCCGGCCGGGTGCGCCGCACGGCGCGAAGCCGGCCTGCGATGGCCGCGAGCGTGGAGTCCACCGCCTCCGGCGAGAGAGCGAAACGCGGGGCCAGTGCGCCGGGCGTGGCCGCATGAAAGAGGACGTTGCGCGACGGATCGTGGGGCATCCTGCCATCGGTCCCCAGGCCGTACCGCGCGATCGCCAGATCCCACTGGGCCTCGGGAAGCGCGGTCTGCACTTCCTCGGCGCTCCAGGTGAAATAGCTGCCGTCGTCACCCGGGCCGCGATCGGCGTCCTGGCTGGCGCCGAACCCGCCCTCCGGCAGCAATAAGACTTCCCGGATCCAGCGCACCGTCTCGGCCGCCGCCTCGAGCCAGTCTCCCCGCTGGAAGAGCGCACCGGCCGCGGCGAACACCGTGAGCAGCTCGGCATTGTCGGAGGCCATCTTCTCGAAGTGGGGCACGATCCACCGCTGGTCCACGCTGTAGCGGTGGAAGCCGCCTCCGAGGAGATCGCGAAAGCCGCCATTCGCCATGCCATCCAGGGTGCGCTCGATCACCGCGCGCAGCGTGGGCTCCGGCGCGTCGCACCAGCGGTGCAGCAGGAAGGTCAGCGTGGCGGGATGGGGGAACTTGGGCTGCCGGCCGAACCCGCCGTGGATCCGATCCGCGGCGGCGAGAATGCGGTGACCGGCATCGGCGATCGCGGGCGAGCTCAGGGTCCCCGCGGCGGACTCGTCGAGGTACCCGGTGAGTGCGTCCCGAAGCACCCGGGACTGCTCGGTTACCCGGGCTCGGTCGCTTCGCCAGACCTCGTCCACCCGCTCCAGAATCTGGCGGAAGGACGGGCGGCCGTGGGCCGGCTCCGGGGGGAAATAGGTGCCCCCGAAGAAGAGTTCGGCCTCCGGCGTCAGGAATCCGGTGAGCGGCCATCCACCCTGCCCGGTGATCGCCTGCACCGCCCGCTGATACCGGGTGTCCACCTCCGGCCGCTCGTCCCGGTCCACCTTCACGCAGATGAACCGGGAGTTCAGGAACTCGGCGAGCGCGGGATCCTCATAGGACTCCTGGTCCATCACGTGGCACCAGTGACACCAGACCGCGCCGATGTCGAGCAGCACCGGCCGGTCGGCTTCCCGGGCCAGCGCGAAGGGCTCGCCGCCCCAGGCATGCCACCAGACCGGCTGATGCGCCGCGGAGCGGAGATATGCCGAGGGCGCCGCGCCCAGACGATTGCTGCCCATGCGGCGCAAAGCTAGTAGAATTGGGCCATGGACGAGATGGAACCGCTCCGCGAAGAAGCGATTCGCGCCCTTTCCGCCGCCCTCAGCGCGGATCGCGTCTCCTTCGATCAGTTCGAATCCCGCCTGGCGCTGGTCCGCCAGGCTCCCAACCGCGCCACCCTCGACGCGATCCTCGCCGACCTTCCGGCTGATGAAGAATTTGCGCTGCCGACCGGCCTCGTTCCGCTGGCGCGGGATCATACCGCCGTGACGGGGCATGACGACCTGGCGCCGGTGGAGCCGGCCGAGGTGCTGCGGATCAAGACGGTGATGGGATCGTCGAAGCGGGCCGGGTCGTGGACCGTTCCGCTTCGACTCGAGCTCAAGGTCGTGCTGGGCGAGCTGACCGTGGACCTGCGCGATGCGGTCTTCTGTTCCGACACCCTCGACCTCGACCTTCACGTGCTGCTGGGCAGCCTGACCCTGATCGTCCCCGCGGGCACCCAGGTCGAAAACGAATCCGAAGAGAAGTTCAGCAGCACCAGCCACTCGACCCGCTCGACCAAGGGGATGAGCCGGATCGGACTGCTGATCCGGATCACCGGACGGGTCAGCTGGAGCAGCCTCGAGATCAAGGAGAAGCCTCCCAGCGGGACGGAGCCCAAGCCGCGCTGGATGCGGCTGCTCGCCGGGGAGTGAGAGGTGAGAGGTGAGAGGTGAGAGGTGAGAGGTGAGACGTGACAGCCTTCTCACGTCTCACGTCTCACGTCACACCCGCGAACTGGGACAAATCGTGTTCAGCACGCAGCTCTCGCAGCGCGGCCGCCGGGCGATGCAGACCCGGCGCCCGTGCCAGATCAGCAGGTGGGAAAACAGGGTCCAGTCCTTCCGCGGCACCAGCGCCATCAGGTCCTGTTCGATTTTCTCCGGGGTCGTCTCGCGGGTCAGGCCCAGCAGGGTCGCGAGGCGCGCCACATGGGTATCCACCGTGATGCCCTCGTTTTTCCCGTAGGCATTGCCCAGGATCACGTTGGCGGTCTTCCGCCCCACGCCGGGCAGCACCTGCAGCTCGACCATGGTGCTCGGCACCGTCCCGGCGTGACCGGCAGCGAGTGCCTGGGCCATGCCGATCAGGCTCCGAGCCTTGTTCCGGAAGAAGCCGGTGGAACGGATCAGCGCCTCGACATCCTCCTGCCGCGCAGCCGCCAGCGCGGCCGGGGTGGGATAGCGGGCGAAGAGGGCCGGCGTCACCAGGTTGACCCGCGCGTCGGTGCACTGGGCCGAGAGAATCGTGGCCACCAGCAGCTCGAACGGCGTGCGGTAGTCGAGCTCGCAATGCGCGTCGGGATACTCCCGTTTGAGCCGGGACACGACCGTGGCGGTCCGGCGCCGCAGCTCGCCCGGAGCGGGTTTCCTCCGGGAAGGAGTCGGGCGCTTCATCGGGTCCGCCGGGCCCGGGCGAACGCCACGAACTCGTCGGCGGTCCGGGTATTGAGGATGTCCGCCCGGGTGAGCCCTCCCTTCCGTGCCATCCCGATGCCATAGGCCATGTAGTCAATCCCGGCCCGGTTGTGGGCATCCGAGCCGATGGAAATCATGACCCCGAGCTCCCGGGCCCGGGCCAGCACCCGCCAGTCCAGATCCAGCCGGTGCGGATCGGCGTTGATCTCGAGGGCGACGCCGTTCCGGGCCGCGCTCCGGAAAACCTGCTCGAGGTCCAGCGGGTAGGAATCCCGGGAGAGGAGCAGCCGGCCGGTCGGATGGCCCAGGATGGTGAGGTAGGGGCTGTCGAGCGCCCGGAGCACCCGCGCCGTCATGTCGGTCTCGGTCATCGCGAAGCGGGAGTGAATCGAGCCGATCACGAAGTCGAATTCCGCCAAGACCTCGTCCTCGTAGTCCAGCCGGCCGTCCGCCAGGATGTCCGACTCGATCCCCTTGAGCACCCGGATGCCGGTCAGCCTCGCGTTCAGCGCGTCGATCTCCGCCCACTGGAGCCGGAGCTCCGCCACCGACAGGCCTCCGGCGTAGGCCGCCGCCTTGCTGTGATCGGTCAGGCCGACATACCCATAACCCGCGTCCCGGCACGCCAGGGCGAGCGCCTCGATGGTGAGGGTGCCGTCCGAATAGCTGGAGTGACAATGGAGAAACCCCCGCAGGTCGGTCTCCGCCACCAGCTCGGGAAGCGCCCCGCTGGCGGCCCGGGCCACTTCGTCGCCTCCCTCCCGGAGCTCGGGCGGGATCTCCGCGAGCCCCAGCGCGCGGTAGAGCGACGCCTCGTCCGGCGTCGGCACGAACTCGCTGCCTTTCCAGAGCGCGGCGGCGTTGAACGCCAGCCCCCGGGTCGTGGCGTGGTCCGCCAGTCGCGCCAGGTGCGCCTCGCTTCCGGTGGCCTGCACCAGCACCGCCCCGAGGTTCCGCGGCGGGGTCACCACGACGCGCGCGGCCATCTCTCCCGGCGTCAGCAGCGTCACCCGGCGCTCGTCCTCACCGCTCACTTCTTCCATGCCGGGAAAGTGGGCCAGGGCACGGAAAATCTCTTCGGCCGGCGCTTCCGACACCACGACCTGCACGACCTCCCGCACCACCTCACACCGGCGGCGCACCTCACCCGCCACGATCGCCTCCTGCACCCCGGGCACCCGGACCAGCGCGGCGCGCAGCAGCTCGGCTTCTTCCGCCGCATGATGGCAAAGGCGGAGACCCACCACCCGCCGCTTCATGCCGATGCGCTTGAGCAGGGTCTCCACCGTCCGGGGTCCGAACCCGGAGAGTCCGGTGAGCCGTCCGTCCCTCGCCGCGGCTTCGAGGTCGGCCAGCGACTCGACCCCGAGCTTCTGGTGGATGAGCTTGATCCGGGAGACCCCGAGCCCGGATCCGAGCAGCTCCAGCAAGCCTGGGGGGACCTCGCGCCGAAGCTCCTCCAGTATCTCGGAGCGACCGGTGGTTACCAGCTCCCGCACGATCGCAAGCGTCGCCGGCCCGACGCCACGCGTCGCCTTGAGAGTTCCATCGGCGAGCGCCGCTTCCGGCTCGGTGGCCAGTCCCCGGATGGCCTTCGCCGCCGTGCGCATGGCCCGGACCTTGAACGGGTTGGCTTCCTGGAACTCGAGGTAGCCGGCGATCTGTTCCAGCACCCGCGCGACCGCGGTGCGATCCATGCTCATCGCCGGGCCTCGACCCGCCAGGCCAGCTCCAGCAATTCTTCCGCGCCGGAGAGCGAGGCCAGTCCCGCGGTCTCGCCGCCCTCGAGCATGGGAGCGAACAGCGCGGTGCCGTCGGGGCGCCGCAGCTCGTCCGGACGCGGGCCCGACGCCTCGACGACGGTGAAGCCCTCCCGTCCCGGGTGCATGCCGAACACCGCGACCAGCGAGAGTCCGGTCTTCCCCCCGGTCACGAACCACCCATCCAGCGGCTCGGCCGGCGCTCCTTCGACCGCGACCCCCCAGACCCGGAGGGGAGGAAGCTGCACGTAGGCCGGGTCGCCCGGAGAGGATGGGGCGGCAGGGTCGTCCGGAACCTCGCGCACCAGCTGGTGAAGGGTTGCATCGTCCACCGCAATGATGCGTTCGCCGCCCCGATGAAAGAGGTAAGCCGCGTGGACCAGGGCGGCGAGTGCCTCGACCCCCTCACCCAGCCCCTCGTCGGGTCGGAGCTCACGCACGAGCTGGCTGACCTCGCGCAGCAGCAGAAAGGCGTCCCGGTCCAGGGGATCGGTGCCGGTCGCGGTCAGGGCATGGTCGATCGCCGGGAACCGTGCGGCGGCGAGATCGCCGAAGGCCAGCGTAAACGGGGTAGGCCGCACCGTGGTTGTCATGCTTCCCGCGGCAGGAAGTCGTCCAGCGCTCGGCTGAAGAGCTCCGGCGATTCGACATAGGGCACATGACCGCAGTCGGGCAGCGACACCAGCCGGGCCCGGAGCAGGGCGGCCAGCTCCCGCGCCGTATCCGCGGGGATCGGATCGTCTTCGCCGTGCACCACCAGCGCGGGCACCTGGAGCGACGGGATCCGGGACCGCAGATCGAAGTCGCCCAGGCTGTCCCAGACTTCCTGCTGGGTCCGCCCGGTGATCCGGAACGGGGTGAGTTCCGCGGATTTTCTCCAGTCGTGGAAGTACCCGGCCACCGAGAACTCGAACATTCTCCGGCGATACTCTTCCGGACTGCGTTCCCGGAGACCCCCGGCCTGGACCGCGGCCCGTGCGGCTTGCACTTCGGGATTGGCGTTCCTCGCCGCGAGCCGGCGCTCGAACTCCACCCGGCCCGCCCGCCAGACCGGCGCCGGCGAGACCAGGGCGAGGCTGGCCACCCGGTCGGGATGTTCCAGAGCATACAGCACCGCGAGCAGGCTCCCCCAGGAGTAGCCGGCCAGGGAGAGCCGGGGAATGTCCCAGATCGTTCGGAGCGCTTCGAGGTCCGCCACCTGCTCCTGCCACCCGGTCGGAATCTCCCGCGGAACCGGAGACCGTCCCCCGCCCCGCTGGTCGTAATAGATCAGGAGCCGCCGATGCGCCAGCCGGTCGAATCCGGGAAGCAGGTAATCGTGGTGGGCGCCGGGGCCCCCGTGCAGCACCACCGTGGGAGGACCGGCACCCTTCCGGCGCTCGAACAGGGTGACGCCCCGAACCTGGCGCTCGAGGGTCTGCTCAGGCATGACAGGCCGAGAGCAGGGCGCAGGTATTGGCGTGAATGGTGACCACGTCCTGGAGATTGGCGGCGTAGCCGCCCCCCAGCACCACGGCAATCGGAAGCCGGCGCCTGCGGCAGGCCGCGAGGACGGCCGCATCCCGCTGTTCCAGTCCTTCTATCGAAAGCGCAAGGCGGCCCAGCCGGTCGAACCGGTAGGGGTCGGCGCCCGCGATGAACACGGCCAGGTCGGCCCGGGCTTCCTCCAGGACGCCGTCGAGGTGCCGGTTCAGCAGCGCGAGATAGGCTGCGTCATCGGTCCGGTCGGGAAGCTCGAGATCGAGCCGGCTCCGTTCCTTCCGGAAGGGATAGTTGCCGGCCCCGTGCATCGAAAAGGTGAAGACGCCGGGGTCGTCGGCGAAGATCCTGGCGGTGCCGTTGCCCTGATGCACGTCGAGATCCAGCACCACCGCGCGGGTGATCCGGCCTTCGGACTGGAGGGTGCGGATTGCGACCGCCACGTCGTTGAACACACAGAACCCTTCGCCATGTCCGGGAAAGGCGTGGTGGGTTCCCCCGGCCAGGTTCACCCCGATGCCGCACGCCAGCGCATCCCGGGTCGCCTCGATCGTCCCCTGCACGGTGCGCAGGCTCCGCTCGGCCAGCTCCGGGCGCCAGGGGAAGCCCAGCCGGCGCTGCTCGGCCTCGGTGAGACCGTTCTGCAGCACGGCGTCCACATAACCCGCGTCATGGACCCGGGTCAGCGCCTCCCGCGAGGCCCGCGACGGCTCCGCCAGCCGATCCCGCCGGACGATGCCCCGGGCGACCACGCCCTGCGCGATCATGGCGTACTTGGCCATGGGAAAGCGGTGCCCCGCTGGCAGGGGCACGCCGAACCGCGCCGGGGTCCAGGCCCGCATGACAAACAGTCCTCAGCCCTCAGCCCGCAGCCATCAGTCGCCGACGGCGCAGACCGAGGACGGAAGGCTGAAGGCTGCGAGCTGCCGGCTTCACAGCAGCACCGCCAGCGCGTCGGCCACTTTTCTGACCTCCGCGACTTCCTCCGGCGTGAACGGATCGTCCACATCCGAATCCACGTCGATCTGGCCCAGGATGAGCTCGCCCCGACGGATCAGCACCACCAGCTCGGACCGGGTGAACAGGTTGCAGGCGAGATAGTTACCGATGGCCCGGACATCTCCCACGTTCTGGTCGACTCCGGTGGCGACCGCGGTGCCGCACACGCCTTTCCCAACCGGAATCCGCTGGTGCTCGGTGTCCCGGCCGGCGTGCGCCTCGAGCACCAGCTCGTCGCCGTGCAACATGTAGAGGTACACCGACGTGTAGGGCGGACCGGCGGCCTGGATCCGGCGCGCCGCCAGCTCGAGCAGCTCACCCCGGGTGAGGTCCCGGGTAAACGCTCCCCGCAGCGCCGCGACGATCTTGTCGCCCATGAGCACCGCCATCGATCTTCGCCTCCACGGAAGGGGCCGGTTCGATTGCCCGGCCCGGAACTTAAACATATCTTGAACCACGATGGCGAGTCCCTATCCAGTCAGCTCCCTCTTCGGTGCCCTCTTCTTCCTGGTGCGCCACGAACCCGGCGCCACCGAGGATCACGCGGCGCTCGCGGCCGCGCTCCGCGTCTCCCACGAACCCGGCGAGCTCTTGATCGAGGTCGAGCCGGAATCTCTTATGATCGACGGGCGGCCGGTCATGCTGGAGTCGCCCGGAGCGACCATGCTGTTCGAGCAAATGTATCTGCACGGGGTGCGGTCGCTCCGGGTGCATCCCGACGCCGGCGAGGCCGATTTCATCCGGTTTGCGACCGTGCTCGGCGCATTTCCGGGGACCTACGATTCCTACGCGCAGGTGGTGGACGCGCTGGGCCCGTCGGCCGACCGCCTCACCCTGACCCAGGGAGCGAACGATTTCGAGGTGTTCCGCTCGATGCCCTGGCGGCCCCGCGGCGTGTACGGAACCGACGAAACCGGAGCCCAACGGCTCGACCTACCCCGGATCCAGGGAGAGACCACCTCGGAGTACCAGCAATTTCAGGAGCTGATCCTCGATCCCGACATCACGCCGGAGGCTGTTCCCGAGCCGGCCCCGCCGGTTACGCCGGTGGACCGGAACCGGCCTTCGCTGGAAGCGCTGGTCACCCATGGCCGGGACGCGATCGAGCGGGAAGACTGGGGTGGATTGCTCGAAGTGGCCCTCCTGATTGCCGAAGGCGAAAGCGAGGCGCCGTCGGAGCTGGCCAGCAGCACCTACCGGATCGAGCTGAAGCGGCTGATGACCCGCAAGCATCTGGCGATGATCGCCCGGTTCCTCCAGGGCGAACGGAAGCAGGATGCGATCGCGCTGCTGCGCCGTTTCGGCGCCGACTCCACCGAGATCCTCATGGACCTGCTCATCCAGGCCATGACCATCGGCGAACGCCGGGGCTACTACTCCGCCATCACGCAGATGAGCGAAGGCGCCGACGCGGTGGTCCAGCATCTCGGCCATCAGCAGTGGTACGTGGTGCGGAACGCGGCGGACCTCTGCGGCGAAATGGGGCTGGCCGATGCGGTTCCCGACCTGGCCCGTCAGGTCTCCCACCCCGACGAGCGGGTGCGGAAGGCGGTCGCCGAGGCGCTGGGCAGAATCGGCACCCCGCAGGCGATGGAGCCGCTTCGCCAGCTCATGTCCGATCCGTCGCCCGCCGTGCGGCTCAAGGCCCTGGCCCACCTCAACGGCCGGGGCGCCCGCGGGATGCCGCCGGCGCTGGCCGAGCTGCTCCGCAGCGAGGACAATGCCGACGTGCAGCACGAGGCCCTCCTCGCGCTGGGCCGGATCGCCACGCCGGATGCCCTGGTCCAGCTTCGGGAATGGGCCCAGCCGGGCGGAAAACTCCTGGGAAGAAAACCCCTCGCGGTCCGCCTGGTCGCGGTCAAGGCCCTGGCGCTCGCGGGGCCGGCGGCCGTGGACATCATGGGGACGCTGGAACGGGACGAATCGCCGGAGATCCGCGCCGCGGCCAGCGCGGCGATTGCCGCCCTCCGGCCCTGACCACGTCTCCCGACCTGGAGGTGAACCAATGTCATACTATCCGAGAGTCGGCCGCGGACTTGCGGCCCTGATCCTGCTCGCCGCCGCGTGCGGTGGTGACGGTGCCACCTCGACGCCTCCTCCAGCACCGCCACCCAACCCTCCCGCACCACCGCCACCACCGCCGCCACCGCCTGGCCCTCCCCCCACCAGCGTGGCGGTGCAGGTCATCAACGACGCCTTCCAGCCCTCTACCTTCCAGCTCAAGGCGGGCGGGATCGTCACCTTCACCTGGGCTACCGGCGCCAACGGGCACAACGTGTCTCCCGTGGCGCCCAACACCATTCCGGTGTCGAGCAACCCGTCGCCTCCCGGAGTGCACTCGTCACCGTTCACGTTCGATACGACGTTTCCATCGACGGGCGTCTTCAAGTTCTTCTGCACCGCGCACGGCGCTCCCGACTCCGGGATGCACGGCACCATCACGGTCGTTCCGTGAGCAGGTTGCGGCTCACCCTGGCGGCGGTGGGCTGCGCGGTGGGGGCTGGGGGGGCGGCGGCGCAAACGACGGCCGAGTGCTTCCCCGGCCCCAGCTCCAACGAAGCACGGACCATGGCGATCTTCGGCGTGCCGCTGGCCTTCAGCGGTTCGGCGGCTCCGGTCCGCGCACCGGCGGGACGGCTTCACCTCGGGCTCGAGGTGACCTCGGTGCCCAATGTGGACCCCGAAACCGCGACCCCGACGTTCTGCCGGCCTGATAAGGGTCCCGAGAATACCGACCTGCTCTTCGCGATGCCCCGGCCCCGCGCCTGGCTCTCGCTGCCTGCCGGCTTTCAGGTGGAAGCGAGCTGGGCCCCGCCGATCCGGGTTGCCGAGGTGAAGGCGAATCTGTTCGGGCTCGCCCTGTCGCACGCCACGGCCCTGCACCGCCACGGCGCGGTGCTGGGGATCCGGGTCCACGCCAGCTTCGGCGAGATCAAGGCGCCGGTCACCTGCAATGACGCCGCCCTTCAGGACGCCACCAGCATCTGTTACCAGGGCACCCGCTCCGACGATTCGTTCAAGCCCAATGTGGTGGGGGTGGAAGCCGCGGTGGGCTGGCAGCTGGGACGCTCGGTACGTCCCTACCTGGGCGCCGGGTACAATCATCTCGCGCCGAGGTTCCAGGTCGGTTTCACCGATCAGTTCGGCGAGACCGACCGGCGCCGGGTGTCGGTGGATCTCGACCGGGGCGCGCTGTTCGCGGGATTCAGCTGGAGCGCCACCGCGGCGGTGGGGCTGAACGCGGAGCTCTACGCGGTCCCGACCGATGCCATCACTGCGCGGGTGGTGGGACGGATCAGACTCGGTCGCCCGTCAGCTGCCGAACCGGCTTCAGCGAGTCGATCGCCGGACCGTTGAGGACCTGGCCGTATTGATCGAACCGCGATCCATGGCAGGGACAATCCCAGGTGTGCTCCGAAGAATTCCAGTCGACGATGCAGCCGAGATGGGGACAGACCGCCGACATCTCGTGCAGCACGCCCTCCGGATCCCGATAGACCGCGACCTTGGTCAGGCCCCGGCGCAGCACCGCGCCGGCTCCGGGGGCAATCGCCTCCACCGAGGATTCGTCACCGGGCTTGAGCCAGTCGGTGTACTGCCAGGCCATGTTGGCGGCTTCCTTCAGGAATTCTCCCGCCGCCCGGAGCGTCTTGCGCGACGGATCGTAGAGCGCGCTCCAGGGATTGGCCCGGCCGAGAATCAGATCGGAGATCAGCATCCCGGCGATGGTGCCGTGGGTCATGCCCTGCCCCGAGTCGCCGGTGGCCACGAAGACGTTGTCGGCATCCATCGGGTTGCGTCCCAGGAAGGCGAGGCCGTCGATCGTCTCCATGACCTGACCCGACCACCGGTAGCGCACCTCGCCCAGGCCTTCGAAACGCTCGCGCGCCCAGGCCTCCAGCCGGGTGTATCGCGCTTCGGCGTCGTCCCGCTGACCGGTCTTGTGATCCTCGCCGCCGACGATCAGGATGTCGACGCCGTCCGCATCGCTTGCCAGACGCACGTAGTGGTACGGATCCGCGGTATCCCAGAACAGCGCCCGGCAGATCGTTCCCCCGGGCACCGCCAGGCCCACCACGTAGGTCAGGTACGCGGCCTGCTTGGTGTGGATCGCCACCAGGTCGTTGATCGGCGTGTTGGTCGCCACCACCACCGCGCCGGCCGTCACCGTGGCGCCCTCGGCGGTGCGAATCCGGGCCGGTGATCCTCCGGCGATCTCCTCGACCGTCGCCCCGCCGAAGATCCGGCCGCTGTCCTGTTCCACCGAGCGGGCGAGGCCCCCGAGATACTTGAGCGGGTGAAACTGTCCCTGCCGGGGAAACCGGAGGCAGGGGCCGGTATTGAACCCCGGAATCGGGGCGCGATCCAGCCGCACCACGCCGCGCAGCCCGGCCCGGCGTGCGGCTTCCCGCTCGCGGTCCAGCAGCTCCCCGGCGGCCTCGTCGCCGGCAAGCAGATACCCGTCAAGCCGCTCGAACTCGCACGCGATCCGCTCGTTGCGCACGATCCGCTCGATGCAGTCGATCGCCGCGGTATGGCTCGCCGCCG
>DATCXX010000147.1:0-6560 GCA_036565615.1 Gemmatimonadales bacterium
CGCACCCGCGACCGGATCGTGGCCGCGGCGCTGGCGCTGTTCCAATCCAGGGGATTCGAGCAGACCACCACCCGGGCCATCGCCCGCCGGGCCAAGGTCGCCGAGGGAACCGTCTTCAATTACTTCGAGACCAAGGAGGACATCGCGCTCCATTTTCTGGAGCTCGAGGTGAGCCATGCCATCGCCGCGGTGCGCACCAACCGCCGGCTGCGCCGGGCCCCGCTGGAGGAGAAGCTCTTTGCCCTGCTGGAGAGCCAGATCGAATTCCTGACTCCCTATGAGCGCTTCATCGGGGCCGCTTTCGTCCAGGCCTTGAAGCCTGCGTCCAAGCTGGGGTGGAGCCGGCAGGCGGCCGAGCTCCGGGCTCGGTACCTGGCCTTCGTGCAGGAGCTGATCGAAGAATCGCTCCCCCGGGGGAAGCCTTCGGCGCTTTCCTGGCTGGGTCCCCCGGCCTTCTGGATCTACTACCTCGGGGTGCTGCTCTACTGGCTGCACGACGCCTCGCCCGGCAAGCAGAACACCCTGGCCTTCATCGACCGCTCGCTCAAGCTGGGGGTCGCGGTGCTGCGGAAGGGGGCGGCGAAGTGAAGGCCCCGGAAGGACCGACCCGCCGGGCGCTCCGGATGGCGGCGCTCACCGCCGGGGTGACCGGAAGCTACGTCGGCTACCTGGCCCAGCGGGTCTTCCTGGGGCCCGATGCGAGGCAGCGGAAGCTCAAGGCGACCCACACCAGGGCGGCCCGGCGCATGACCTCCGAGCTCCTCACTCTGCGCGGCCCGGCGATGAAGCTGGGGCAGACCCTGAGCCTCCAGGCCGGCCTGCTGCCGGAGGAGATGCTCTCGGAGCTGGCCACCCTCCAGATGAGCGCGCCCGGGATGCACCCTACCCTGGCGCGGGCCCAGTTCAAGGCAGCGATGGGCAAGGCGCCCGAGGAGCTGTTCCGGAGCTTTGCGCCCGAGCCCTTTGCCGCGGCCTCCCTGGGCCAGGTGCACCACGCAGTCACCCGCGAAGGAGTCCGGGTCGCGGTCAAGATCCAGTATCCCGGGATCGAGGCCGCAGTCGCCAACGATTTCCGCTGGTTCCGCACCGTGTCGAAAGGCGCCCAGGTCACCCGGCATATCCCGCCAGCGACGCTCGCCGAGCTGGAGGAACAGATCATGGCGGAAACCGACTACCGCCGGGAGGCCGACAACCTCGAGCACTTCAGAAAGAAGCTGGCTCCGCTCGAGTTCGTCTCGGTGCCCAAAGTGTATCGCAGGTACTCGGGCAATGGCGTGATTACGATGGAGCTGCTCACCGGAGTGCACCTCGACGCCTTCCTGGCGGGGCGGCCCTCCCAGCGGCTTCGCGATCAGCTCGGGGCCAGGCTGGTCGAGCTCTTCTATTTCCAGCTGCTCGAGGTGGAAGCCTTTCATGCCGATCCCCACTGGGGGAATTATCTCTTCGGGAAGGACGCCACCATCGGGCTGGTGGACTTCGGCTGCGTCAAATACCTGGACCCGAGATTCGTGGCCGGGCTCCGGGCGCTCTACCTGTACCCCGGCGATCGAACCGGGTCCGCCTTCCAGGATATGCTGACCGAGCGCTATGCCCTGCAGGGACAGAAGCTCGCGCCGGCGGCGCGAAAGGCCATGGCCCGGTTCGCCGAAAACTTCTACCGGACGGTCTACCCACCGGAGGTCGCGCGGGACGACGAGCCGTTCGATTTTTCCAGCGACAAGGCCCTCAAGTCCTACATGCAGGAAGCGGCGAATCTGGCCCGCTCGCGCTGCGCATTGCCCGAGTACCTCATGCTGTCCCGGGCCGAGACCGGCCTGTACGCCACCCTGCACCGGCTCCGGGCCCGGGTGCCGATGAGCCGGATCGTCCGGAGGTACCTGACCACGCCTTAGCCCTGCTCCAGCCAACCAGAATCAACTCCACCGCGTCTTACGTCGTATCTCAGCATGGTGCCCCAATCCCTGACCCCCCTCCCTGCCGCCCTGGTACTGGGCCTTGGCCTGCTCTCGGCCCCCCTGCTGCACGCCCAGGCCCCCGCCGGCCAGGGGGTGGTGCGCGGCACCCTGGTGAGCGTGGATGACCGGCCGGTCACCGAGGCGATCGTGGAGCTCCGGGTCCGGCGCGACTCGGTCCCGGTCCGGAGCACGCGTAGCGGCGAGACCGGGCGGTTCCAGCTCGATGGCATTACCGACGGGGCCTACCACCTGGTGATCCGGCGGATCGGGTTCGGTCCGGCCACCACCACCGAATTCACCGTGACCGCGGGCCAGGTACGCGACCTGGGCCGGATCAGGCTGGTGCCCGCGGCGGTGCAGCTCGCCCCGATCGAGGTGACGGTGGAGCGGCCCGACATCCGCTTCGACCCCGACCGGACCGGCTACCTGGTCGAGGCGCTCACCACCGCTGCGGGCGGGGTGGTGAACGACGCGCTGCGGGAGCTGCCCGACCTGGTGGTGGAGCTCGACGGCACCATCCGGCTCCGCGGCAACACCCCGACGATCTACATCAACGGGAAGCCCGCCCCGATGGAGGGCATGTCGCTCGCGGTCTTCCTGGAACAGTTCCCCGCCGACCGGATCGAGCGGATCGAAGTGCTCGAGGCTCCCTCGGCCCGCTATGGAGCCGAAGGCGCCGGCGGCATCATCAACATCGTCCTCAAGGAAGGGGTCGAGCTGGGGCTCACCGGCAATCTCTCGCTCTCCGGCGGAACCCGGGGCCAGTACAGCGCCAACGGACGGGGCACGCTGCAGCGGGGGCCGCTGACATTCAACGCAGGGATGGATGCCCGGTGGAGCGACTCGCGAAGCTCCGACTTCACCCTGCGCCAGAACCTGCTGGCCGACCCGGTCACCTTCCTCCGGCAGGACGCCAGCTCCGACCGCAGCAGCCGGAACGGCGGGATGCAGCTGGAGTTGCGCTACGAGCTCTCGAAGAAAGACCAGCTCTCCGCCCGCGTGTCCGGCAACCTGAACGGCAACGACCGCAACGGACTGACCGCGACGACCCACCTCGACGACACGGCGGCCACCACGCTGCGGTACGACCGGCAGGCCCGGCAGGATGGCGACGGCAGCTCAGGTCAGGCCCGGGTCGCCTGGGAGCACATCTGGGTCCCCGAGCGACATACCCTGGAGCTCGACGTCTCCGTGCAGAAAAACCGCAGCGGGAACCGGACCCGCGAGGAAACCCTGTTCGACGCCATCTACCAGGGCGCCGCGCTGCTGCCGCCCTGGCTCACCGATCGGGAGGATGGGAGCAACAGCAACGTCGCGACGCTGGAGCTGGACTACACCCGGCCGCTCTTCGGGCAGACCCGGCTGGAAGCGGGCTCCGGGCTCCGAAGCTCCACCTCGCGGGAAGATCAGACCACCCTCCTCTTCGAGGAGCCCGGCTCCATCATTCCCGACTCGGAGGAGACCAGGCTGATCTCGCGAGAGCAGCGGATCGGCTCCGCCTGGCTCACCTTCCAGCAGCGGGTGGGAAAGTTTGGTGTGTCGGCCGGGGTCCGGGGTGAGTGGGTGGACGAGGACATCCGGTTTCCCCTGGGTGAACGGGTGGACCGGAGCGAGGCGAGGCTCTTTCCCAGCATCAACCTCAGCTGGAACCCCCGCCCCAGAATGGGGGTGCGGCTGAATTATTCCCAGCGGATCAACCGGCCGGGGGTCTCGGTGCTCGATCCGACCAACCGCTCCACCGATCCGCTCAACCGCTCGGTCGGCAACCCCGGCATCGAGTCGGCGCTCACTCACGGCATCAACCTCGGCTTCAACTGGACCGGTCGGCTGGGCCAGGTTTCCCTGGGGCCCTACTGGACCCGGACCAACGACGGCTGGGAGCGGGTGACCACAGTGGATACCGCGGGAATCTCGACCTCGACCTGGGAGAACCTCACCTCCCGGGAGACTCTGGGGGGCAACGTCGGCTACACCGCCCCGCGGGTCTGGGGATGGAATGCGCGGATCAACATGAGCGCGAGCCGCGCCACCCTGCGAGGGAGTCTGCGTCCCCCGGGCGCCGAGGACGGGAAGCTGCGCTGGTCGGTGGGGGGGAACCTCACCGGTCCGGTGATCCAGGGGATCATGGCCCAGGGCAGCTTCGGCTACGAGCCGGGGCGTGACCTGGTCCAGGGCCGCACCTCGGGCCAGTGGCGGGCCGACTTCAACTTCCGTTATCGCCTCATGGGCAACCGCACCACGATCGGGCTGTCGGTCCAGGATCCGTTCGAGCTCCGGAAGACGACCCAGCAGATCCGGGATCCCTCGGTGATTCAGACCGGCCAGAGCCGGGTGACGACCCGCAGCATGACGATCAACGTGGCGTACGCGTTCGGGGGCGGGCGAGGAGGGCCGGGTCCCACACCGGTCAAGCGCGACTAGCGCAGTACTTCGGTGATATACGCCCCTGCGAGGTTCGCGCCGGAGTCGTAGTTGCTCAGGACCACGACGGTGTATCCCATCCCCGGAAACACCCGAAGCAGGGAGTTCATGCCTGGTGCTCCGCCGCCGTGGCCGAAATACCTTGCGGCACCATCGCCCCCGATCTGAAACCCGAGGGATCGTCCGGTTCCGACCTGCGGCTCCGTCATCTGCTTCAGCATCGCTCCGCTCAACAGGCGGCCACCGGTCAGCGCAGCCGCGAAACGCACCAGGTCCTCCGCGGTGGCAATCGCTCCGCCGTGCGGCCCCGGGGCGAGGTCCAGCTCGGGAGCGAACTCCACCCGGGGGCCGGGCGTCCAGGCCGACCGGAGAGTCGAGTACCGGGTGTAGCGGCGCGCGCGATCGCCGGGGAGCTCCGTCGCCTGGAGGAGGCCGGTGCGGGTCAGGCCGGCGGGGACGAAGATCTCTTCCCGAAGGTAATCGGCATACGCCCGTCGTCCGGCCCGCTCCACCACGGCGCCGAGGATGACGTAGCCGCGATTGCTGTACAACACGTTGGTGCCGGGCGGGAACGCCAGGGTCGTATCGCGGAGCAAGGCCACCATGTCGGCCACCCGCACGGTGCGCCGCATGGCGGAGTCCAGCCCGGGCCCCAGCTCCCCGAGCCCGGAGGAGTGCTCCAGGAGCTGGGCGATGGTAATCCGGCGGCCGAGAGCGGCAGGAAGCTCGGGAACGTACTTGCCGATCGTATCGGTCAGGCGCAGCGCGCCCCGCTCCGCCAGCTGCCCGATGGCCACCGCGGTGAACAGCTTTCCGATCGACGCGATGTCGAATGGCGTGTCGAGCTTGAAGGCGGTGCGGCGCCCCTGATCGGCAAATCCGTGCGTCGCCGTGATCACCGGCTTGCCATGGTGGACAACCAGGACCACACCGGAGAAGAGGTCCGCGCCGGCCAGACGCTTCAGGTAGTCCTCGATATGGCGGACCAGGGACGCCCCGGCCAGCACCGGGACACGCGCATCGGCGTAGGGCGGGCGCAACCCTCGTCCCAGCCCGATCCGGACGACCCGGTGCGGCTCGGCCGAATCCGCGAAGAGACGAACCGACAGCCAGGCCTTGCTGATGGTGCCCCGCGCCCAGGCGGTGGTCTCGAGGTCCGAGGTCGCGATGACGCTGTCTATTTCGAGAGCTCCGTAGTTCGTGCCGACCTCCAGCCACCGTTCCAGCAGGCGTGCCTCCCCGCCGGTTTGGGCCAGCGCGCTCGGGGAATAGTGCTCCCGCCCGAACCGCAGGATGGCGCTGGAGTCGCGAGTGTTGATCGCCTCCACCAGGGCGACCAGGTGCCTCCCGGACGCGGTGCTCGGGGGCGCCTGGGTGAGCGCCATTGCCAGCGACAGAAGAAAGGAGCAGGTCATGCGCGGTTGGACGCAGAAACCTGCGGAACGGTTGCCCCCGCTGCTCGCATCACCACCCGTTGCCGGGAGCTGGGCCGCCAGTGGTCGCCGGGGCGGTTGCCCCCCGGCTCCGCCGGCCCGTCGGTCACGACCTGCCAATCAAATCCCCGGGCCAGCTCCTCGACGAAGAGCCGGCCCAGGAAGTGGGCGAAGTGAGACCCCATGCAGGCATGGGAGTCGGCGCCGAACGGAGCATACTCCTCCCGCGAGTAGGTACGGCCGGCGAACCGGTCGGGGTCGAACCGGTCCGGATCGGGAAACACCGAGGGATCGCGATGGCTCTCCCGGATGCAGAACCGGATCATCCAGCCGGCTGGTATGGTCATCCCCTCATACTCGAAGCTCCTGGTGACCCTCCGGTAGAGGAACTCGCTCTGCTCCATGCGGAGGGTCTCCATGATGATCCGGGTTCCGGCGTCCGGTACTCCGGCTCGGACCGGAGCGAGCACCAGAGGATGGTCGCTCACCATCTTGAAAACCCACAGGTGGAGGCCGGTCAGGTCTCCATAGGCAATGTGGGAGACCAGGATGAAGTTCCCGGCGACGGTCGGATCGTCCAGGGCGCCGGCGTCCCCGTCCGCCATCGCACGAAGCGCCGGCGTGAATCGGCCGCGATTCTCCCCGTTCCAGCGCGATCGGACTGCTCCGATGATGGCGGTGATGCCGTCCATTCCCTCCCGGGTGGTTCGCCGCCAGCGGCGGCTTCCGACCACTGGTCCCTGAAGCAGCG
>DATCXX010000401.1:0-3936 GCA_036565615.1 Gemmatimonadales bacterium
GTCGAGGCTCAGGTCAGCCGGCGGGAACCCGCCGCGCCGGGAGGATGCTGGTCGCCGCCGAAGTGGCGCTGGCGCTGGTGCTGCTGGTCGGTGCGGGCCTCCTGGGGCAAAGCCTCCGGCGCCTGCTTGCCGAGGACCTGGGCTATGCCACGGAGGGAAGGCTCCTGCTCACCACCCATTTCTGGGACCGGTACCCCGAGCCAGCGCAGCGCGCCGCGTTCATGGAGCAGGTGGTGCAAGGGCTCGAAGCGGTGCCGGGAGTCATCGCGGCGGGAGCCGGATCGGCACCGCCGCTCTCCCGAGAGGGCTCCGAGATGGATCCGCCCTTCGAGGTGGAAGGACGGCCGGTCGCGCCGGGAGAGGAGCCCATCGCGCGGGTGACCTATGTCACCCCGGGTTACTTCAATGCCATGGGCATCGGGCTGATCCGGGGGCGGCTGTTCAGCCAGGATGACCGCGCCGAAACCACCCCGGTGGTGGTGATCAGCGAGACCATGGCCCGCCGAATCTGGCCGGGCGAGGATCCGATCGGTAAACGAATCACCGGACGGTTCCGGGGGCAGCCGGTGACCCGCGACGTGGTCGGCGTGGTGGGGGACGTCCGGCACACCGGATACGACGAGGCGCTGCGTCCGGCGTATTACATCCCGCACGCGCAGACTCCGTTCGGCTCCATGACGCTGGTCATCCACAGCGCGCTCCCTCCAGCCGCTATTCTCGGGCCGGCTCAGCGGGTGGTGTGGTCGCTCCGGAACGACGTGACGTTTGCGGGGACGGAGACCCTGGAGGGGCTCCGCGCGGGAACCCTCGCGGTCCGGCGGGTAATTCTGGTGACCCTGGGAATGTTCGCGGGACTGGGGGCGGTGCTGGCGGCGGTGGGGATCTACGGGGTGATCAGTCTCTCGGTGGCCCAACGCACCCAGGAGCTGGGAGTCCGGATGGCGCTGGGCGCCGCACCGGCGAGCCTTCGAGGTCTGGTGCTTCGCCAGGGACTCCGGCTCACCGTGATCGGGATTCTCCTGGGCGCCGCGGGCGCGATCGCCGTGACCCGGCTGCTTCGGGGCTTGCTCTATGGCACCGCGCCGACCGATCCGCTGACATTCGTTCTGGCCGCCGCAGTGCTCGCGGTCGTGGCGATCCTGGCGGCCTGGATTCCGGCCCGGCGGGCCACCGGGGTGAGTCCGCTGGCGGCGCTACGCGCGGAATAGACCCGAAGACGCAAAGGCGCAAAGACGCAAAGACGCAAAGAGAAACTACCGCGTTACCACGTGCTACAACTTGCCGCGCGCCAGGCGTCGCAGTGAATCGAGCTTCTCGAGGGCGCTGGTGCCCTTGGCCGGAGCGGCGGGGGCGACCGAGAACAGGTCCCGGATATCGAGCAGAATCTCGAGCATCAGCTGATCCCGCATATAACCGTTCTCGAGATCGGCCATCCGGCGATCGTCGGCGGCCTCCTTGGCCCGGTCGAACGACTCGCGGTAGATGGCTTCCAGGTTGCCGAGGATCTTGTCGCGGGGGCGCATAAGTGCAGGGGCTAGGGAGCTAGGGGGCTAGGGGGCTAGGGGGAATTATACTTCCCCTAGCTCCCTAGCTCCCTAGCTCCCTAGCTCCCTCACCCAATGCTCACTGGCAAGCAAATCCTCTTCTTCGCCGCCCCCCTCTACGAGGATCTGGAGCTCTGGTATCCCAAGATCCGGCTGGAAGAGGAGGGGGCGGTGTGCGTGGTCGCGGGGCTGGGCGAGAAGTCCTACCAGGGCAAGCGCGGCTACCCCATCACTCCCGACGCCACCGTGGACGAAGTCGAGGCGGCGGACTTCGACGCCCTGGTCATCCCCGGCGGGTACGCGCCCGACATCCTGCGGCGCTCGGCCCGGGTGCTCTCCCTCACCCGCGACATCCACGCGGCCGGCAAGCCGGTGGCGTTCATCTGCCACGCGGGGTGGGTGCCGATCTCGGCCGGCATCGTGCGAGGGCGGCGGGGCACCAGCGTGGGCGCGATCAAGGACGACCTGATCAATGCCGGGATGCTCTGGGAGGATGCGGCAGTGGTGGTGGACGGCAACCTGATCACCAGCCGGACTCCGGCGGACCTTCCCCATTTCTGTAAGGCCATCATCCAGGCCCTGGCCGGTGAGAGGTCAGGGATCAGGGATCAGAGGTCAGGGGTGACCTCCAACCCTGTGCGCTGACCCCTGACCTCTGACCCCTCGTTACATGTCCCTCACCGACTCCCAGCGCCGCGTGGACGCCTGGATCTCCCGGTTCCAGGAGGGCTATTTCCACCCACTCACCAACCTGGCCCGGCTCACCGAGGAAGTGGGAGAGCTGGCCCGGGAGATCAACCACCGATTCGGCGAGAAGACCAAGAAGGCAGAGGAGCCCGAGGGCGATCTGGCCATGGAGCTCGCCGACATCCTGTTCGTGCTGATCTGCATCGCCAATCGGGAAGGCATTGATCTGCAGGAAGCGTTCGACCGAATGATGGCCAAGGTGGATGCGCGGGATACCACACGGTGGACGCTCAAGTAGTGGTCAGTGGTCAGTGGTCAGTGGTCAGAAACCTCACGGATCACTGACCACTGATCACTGACCTCTACTCCCAGTCCTTGGGCGCATCGCGCAGCTCGGCCAGCAGGGTCAGATAGCTCTCATACCGGGCCGGCGCGATCCGCCCCGCCTCCGCGGCCGCCCGCACCGCGCACTCCGGCTCTCCGCGGTGGGTGCAGTCGGCGAACTTGCAGCGATCGATCTCCTCCCGCATTTCCGGAAAGCAGCGGGCCAGCTCCCGAGGCTCGATCCCCCAGAGCCCGACCTCACTGAAGCCGGGGGTATCCACCAGCCATCCTCCGCCGGGCAATGGCACCAGGACCGCGGCCACGGTGGTGTTCTTGCCTCGGCGGTTCTTCTCGCTCACCTCCCCGGTGCGGAGGGTGAGTCCCGGCGCCAGCCGGTTGAGGATGGTGGACTTCCCCACCCCCGACGCGCCGGTGAGCAGCGATTCCTTCCCTCGCAGCTCCTCGAACAGCGCCTCGAGCCCGGTGCCGGAGCGCGCGCTCACCGGATAGACCTGGTAGCCGGCCCGGCGGTAGACGGCGGCAAGGTCATCACTGGGGGCGAGGTCGCACTTGTTGATCACGATGGCGACCGGAATCTCGTTGGCCTCGGCGATGGCGCAGAGCCGGTCCATGAGCTGGGGCACCGGGTGGGGATCGGCCGAGGCGGTCACCACGAAGACCCGGTCGAGGTTGGCGGCGACCGGCCGGTTGGCGCGCCCCGAGGGGGTGCGCCGCTCCAGGATGTTGCGGCGCGGCTCGACCTTCGCGATCCCCACGGTGCCCTGGGCGTCGCCGGCGTCGAGGGTGACCCGGTCGCCTACCACCACCCGGTCGTAGCGGTCCCGCTTGGCCTTGCCCCGCAGCACCGCGGCCACTTCCCCGTCCGCGGTCGCCACCCGAAAGGCTCCGCCCTCGCGGGCCAGCACCAGCCCGCTCCTCGGCGTCACCATTCGCCCGGCTGCGCGGCGATGGCGGCATCGAGGGCCGCTTTCACGTCGTAGAGCGAAAACGCCTTGATCCGCTCCTCGGCCTCCGCCGGGGTCCGGCCCCATGCCAGGGGCTCCGACTCGACGTGGCCGGCCGGCGCGTCGCCGGACGTGGTCCAGCGCACGAAGAGCAGCGAGGCGCCGAACCGGCCCCGGGCGTCGGGCTCGTCATCCACCCAGATCGCCACCGAGTAGGCGTGGCCGTCGCTGCCCCCGAACGCCGTGGCGCGCTCGTGCCGGGCCATGTAACCACCCAGGGTCAGCTCGGGATCGACTGGCGGGATACGCCCTCCCGGATCAGGTTGCCCAGAATGAACGCAACATTCGCGGGTCGCTCGGCCAGCCGGCGCATCAAATAGGGATACCACTGGGTGCCAAACGGCACGTACACCCGC
>DATCXX010000052.1:0-8718 GCA_036565615.1 Gemmatimonadales bacterium
GACGATGTCCGGGAGGCCCGGGGCTCGAGCTTCACGCTGGATGGATTCCACGAAGACGTCTTCGGGTACGGAGGCATTCCGGTGCCGTTGATCCGCTGGGGGATGGGGCTGGATGACTGAGCCCCTCGCCGGGGCCGTGCCGCGCCCGGTCAAGGGACTCTCCGCGGTCTCGCTGTTCAACGACTTCGCCAGCGAAATGGTCTACCCGGTGCTCCCCGCCTTCGTCACCACGACGCTGGGCGGCAGCGCCGTCGCCCTGGGCGCGCTGGACGGCGCGGCGGATCTCACCGCGGCCGCGGTCAAGTGGGGGAGCGGCCGCCTGGCCGACCGGCCCCGGTGGGCCAAGCCGCTCATTCTCGCGGGTTATGTGCTGGCCGTGCTGATCCGGCCGCTGATCGCGGTGGCCGGGGCGGCCTGGCAGGTGGTGGGGTTCCGGGTACTCGACCGGGTGGGGAAGGGGCTTCGCTCCCCGGCGCGGGACGCGCTGGTGTCCTCGCTCACCCCGCCGCCGGCGCGGGGACGGGCGTTCGGGTTTCACCGCGCCGCCGACCATTTCGGGGCGGTGCTGGGGTCGCTGGTGGCGTGGCTGCTGCTGCAGCGCGGCACGGCACTTCGCGAGGTGATCGGGTGGAGCGTGGTGCCGGGGGTGGTCGCGGTACTCGTGCTGGTTGGGGTGCTCAAAAGCGTGAACGGTCAACGGTCGAAACTGCCGCTATCAGCTATCAGCCATCAGCCTTCAGTCGAGCCTACAGACGCATCGGGACGATCCTTCTGGTTCCCGGTAGCGATCCTGGTACTGCTGACCGCCGGCCGTCTTCCGGAAACCCTGCTGCTCCTCCGGCTCCAGGACCTCGGCGTTCCCGTGGCGACCATTCCGCTCGTATGGGCGGCGTTGCACGTGGTGCGCAGCGGCGCCTCCTATCCCGGGGGATGGCTGGTGGACCGGTTGGGAGCCCGCGGGGCGGTGGCCGCCGGCGCGCTGCTCTATGCGGTGGTGGCCACCGCGCTGGCGGCGGCCCTGGGCACCGCTGCCGCGATCGCGGCCTTTCTCTGCTATGGCGTGGTGGCGGGTCTGCTGGAGCCGGCGGAACGGGTGGCCATCACCCGGCTGGCACCGGTTCGCACCGGACGCGGCTTCGGGAACTACCAGGGGCTGGCCGGTCTCGCGGCGCTGCCGGCCGGTCTCGCCTTCGGCCTGGCCTACCGCAACCTGGGCGGGCCGGCCGCGCTACTCGGCTCCGCCACGTGCCTCGCCATCGGCGTGCCGCTCTGGCTGGCGGCGGCGCGCGCCAGGGCGCTCCAGGTCTAGCAGCAGCGGGAGACCCCGCTGCCGTAGCGTACCTGCATGTGCTGCTCGAAGTATTCCCGCTCGCTCAGTACCGCACAGCCGCCGTGCCGTTCCCGCATGTGGGCGAGGTACCCCTGGTAGTCGGGCATCCCGCACACCCGCTTCAGGAGCGACAGGAAGATCCCCAGCCGTCCAGCGGTCCAGCCGTCCAGCCGTCCGCTACTTCGCATAGGCCGACTCCACGTAGAGCGCTTCGCGGGTCGCCGCGGGCTTCCGGCCCCGGATCACCGCCAGCCACTCCAGCGCCGACGCGATCACCAGCGCCACCACCGTCGCCATGAAGAAGGCGGCCAGCACGGCGTTCATCCGGTCGTTGAAGATGAGCCGGGCTCCCACCGCGGCGTCCTGGCTTCCGGCCACGATCCGGGCGGCGATGTCCCGGGCATGGGAGAGGAACCCCAGCCGGGGATCGGCCGCGAAGATCTTCTGCCATCCGGCGGTGAGGGTCACGACCAGCAGTCCCACCAGCGGCACCAGCGTGGTCCAGGCGTAGCGCGCCTTCCCGGACTTGATGACGAGGGTGGTCCCCACGCAGAGCGCCACCGCGGCCAGGAGCTGATTGGTGATTCCGAAGAGGGGCCAGAGCGAATTGATCCCGCCCAGCGGATCGGTCACCCCCTGGATCAGGAACCACCCCCAGCCCGCCACGATCAGGAAGGCCGCAAACAGCGAGCTGGGATACCAGGAGGTCCGCCCCAGCGGGCGCCAGACGTGACCCAGCAGCTCCTGCAGCATGAAGCGGCCGACCCGGGTGCCGGTGTCGATGGTGGTGAGGATGAACAGCGCCTCGAACATGATGGCGAAGTGGTACCAGAGCCCCATGAGGTGCTGACCGAACACCCCGCTGAAGATCGCCGCCATCCCGACCGCGAGCGACGGCGCGCCGCCCACCCGGCCCAGCAGGGACGACTCTCCCACCATCGCGGCCAGCCCGGTGATCTGCTCCGGGGTGACCACGAATCCCCACTCCCGGATCCGGAGCACCGCGTTCTCGACCGTGCCGCCCAGGGCGCCCAGGGGGGCGTTGATGGCAAAGTAGATCCCGGGATCGAGCGCCGCGGCGGCGCAGAGCGCCATGATGGCCACGAACGATTCGGTGAGCATCCCGCCGTACCCGATGAGACGGGCATCGTTCTCCCGCCGGATCATCTTCGGGGTGGTGCCGCTGGACACCAGGGCGTGGAACCCGCTGATGGCCCCGCAGGCGATGGTGATGAACGCAAAGGGAAAGAGCTTTCCGGCGAACACCGGCCCGGAACCGTCGATGAACCGGGTCAGCGCGGGCATCTGGAGATCGGGCCGGACCCAGAGGATGCCCAGGGCCAGCAGGACGATGGTCCCGATCTTCATGAAGGTGGAGAGGTAGTCCCGGGGACAGAGCAGCATCCACACCGGGAGGACGCTGGCCAGGAACCCGTAAGCCATCATCCCCCACGCGATGGTTACCCCGCCATGGGTGAACCACGGGGCCAGGGTGGGCGACTCGGCGACGTAGCGGCCGGCCACCAGGGCGGCGAGGAGCAGCACGACCCCGGCCACCGTGGCTTCGACCGTCTTGCCGGGGCGGATCACCTTCATCCAGAACCCCATGCCCAGCGCGATCGGGATGGTGCAGAGAATGGAGAAGACGCCCCAGGGGCTGTCCTTGAGGGCGTTGACCACCACCAGCGCCAGCACCGCCAGCAGGATGATCATGATCGCGAGGATCGCCACCATCGCGAGCCCGCCGGTGAGCGGGCCGATCTCCTCCTTGGCCATCTGCCCCAGGGACTTTCCGTCCCGCCGCATGGAGCCGAACAGAATCACGAAGTCCTGCACCGCCCCGCCCAGCACCACGCCGAACACCAGCCAGAGAGTTCCCGGCAGCCAGCCGAACTGCATGGCGAGCACCGGGCCCACCAGCGGTCCCGCCCCGGCGATGGCCGCGAAATGGTGCCCGAAGAGCACGTACCGGGTGGTGGGCACGAAGTCCCGGCCGTTGTTGATCCGCTCCGCGGGGGTGGCCCGGCTGGGGTCCTCGCCCAGGACCTTGCGGGCCAGGAAGCGGCTGTAGAAGCGGTACCCGATGAGATAGGTGCCCACCGCCGCGAGGACCAGCCAGGCGGCGTTGATGGTTTCGCCGCGGCGCAGGGCGATGACGCCCCACGCGGTCGCGCCGACCGCGCTTACCAGAAGCCAGAGGATGCGATGCATGGGGTCAATGTACGGCGCGCCCCGGGGTTGCTCCAAGCCCCGGCGCCCCGTACCTTCGCCCTTTCCATGTCGTCCACCGGCTTCGATCCTCCCTCGTGGCAGCGCGCCCCGCGTACATCCGGCTCCGGCGCCGTCCTGGAGCAGCCCGAACCCAAGGCGTTGGTCCCCGAGGGATTCCGCGGCAAGGTCGCGATGGTGACCGGCGGCGCCACCGGGCTGGGCCGGGCGGTCGCCCTGGAGTTCGGGCGGCTGGGCTGCAACGTGGCGTTCTGCTTCGTGGACCTCCCCGGCCGGGACGTGCGGGAGACCGCGCTGCTCACCGAGACCGCCATCTCCGCGATGGGCGTCGGGGTCCACGCCGACTGCTGCGATGTGCGGGACCGGTCCCAGGTCGAGCAATTCGTGGCGAAGGTCCGGGCCAAGTTCGAGACCATCCACTATCTGGTGAACAACGCCGGCGTCGCCAACGACGGGGCGCTCTGGCGGCTGGAGCCCGCCGAGTGGGCCGAAGTGCTGGAGACCAACCTGACCGGCGCCTTCAACTGCATCAGCGCCGTCGCGCCGGGGTTCCGGGGCCAGCGCTACGGCAAGATCGTGAACGTGAGCTCCCACCTGGCCGGCCACCCCGGCTTCGGGGTCGCGAGCTATGCGGCGAGCAAGGCGGGGCTGGAAGGCCTGACCCGCGCGGTGGCGGTCGAGCTGGGGCCGAGCAACGTGAACGCCAACGCGGTTGCGCCGGGCTTCATTCGCACCGAACGGCTGTCCCTCCTTCCTCCCGAAGTGATCGACAAGGCCCGCAAGAGCTCGGTGCTGGGCCGCATCGCGGAGCCCGAGGACGTCGCGCGGGTCATCTCCTTCCTGTGCTCCGATGAAGCCCGCCACATCACCGGCCAGACCCTCGTGGTGGACGGGGGTCTGTCCCTCGAATAGCGGAGTCGCCGCCCACCCCCCCGGCTGGTTAGCTTTCCCCTTTACCATGAAGACTCTCTGCCTGCCCTACCTGGCGGCCGCGCTGCTGGGGCCGGGACTGCTTTCCGCCCAGAAGGCCCCGCCGCCGCAGAAACCTGCAGTACCGGCCATCGGGCTCTCGACCACCGGCCTGGCCGGGCAGATGGTCACGGTGCTGCCCCTGACCATGGTGGTGAGCGATCCCCGGGTTCCCGGAGGCACCGGACCCAAGGCCCGCGCCGCACTGATGCAGTGGGCCGACTCGCTCCTCAATGACGCGCTGCTGGAGCGGGCCCCGGAGGTGGACTGGGTCTTCCCGCCCGCGCTCCGGCGGGCGGCGAGCCGGGCGGCGGGGATGGTGCCCAGCCCCGACAAGATGGGACAGGCGGTGATGCGCTCGCCCAACCTCAGGGAGATGCCCGATCCGCTGCGCGGCTACGTGCGCCAGCTGGTGGCGCTCGCCGGCGGGGCCCGGTTCGCGCTGATTCCCGCCGCGATGTGGATCAGCCCCGCCGCCGGCGACACGGTGGCCGTGGAGATTTCCGCGGTGCTGACCGACGCCCGGGTCGGCAAGGTGGTGTGGCGGACCCTGGCCGCCGGCAAGGGAGAGACCGTGGCCGACGCCTTTCACGCGGCGCTCGCCACGATTCTGGCCGACGGCACCCCGCCCGCTCCATGACGTATGATGTGACCCTGATCCCGGGCGACGGGATCGGTCCCGAGATCACCGAACAGACCGTCCGCGCCGTCGAAGCCACCGGCATCAAGTTTTCCTGGGACGTGCAGACCGCCGGCATGGCGGCGGTCACCCTGCACGGCGATCCGCTTCCGGAACCCACCCTCGCCAGCATCCGGGCCCGCAAAGTGGCGCTCAAGGGACCGCTCACCACCCCGGTGGGCGAGGGGTACCGCTCGGTCAACGTCGCCCTCCGCAAGGAATTCGAGCTCTACGCCAACGTGAGGCCGGCGGTCACCATCCTTCCCGGCCGCTACGACCAGGTGGACATCGTGCTGGTCCGGGAGAATGTCGAAGGGCTCTACTCCGGGGTGGAGCACTTCATCAAGGTGGGGGACGATCCCCGCGCCGTGGGAGTATCCCAGGCCATCGTGACCCGGCTCTCCTGCGAGCGGATCGTGCGCTACGCCTTCGAGTACGCGCTCCGGCACGGGCGCAAGAAGGTGGCGATCGTGCACAAGGCCAACATCCTCAAGATGGCGAGCGGGCTCTTTCTCGAGGCGGGACGCACGGTCGCGAAGGAATACGAAGGGCGGGTGGCGGTCGGCGAGATGATCGTGGACAACTGCGCCATGCAGCTGGTCCTCAAGCCGGAGCAGTTCGACATCATCGTCACCACCAATCTCTTCGGCGACATCCTGAGCGACGAGATCTCCGGCCTGGTCGGCGGTCTCGGCCTCACCCCGGGAGGCAACATCGGCACCGGCTCGGCCATCTTCGAGGCGGTGCACGGGAGCGCGCCCGACATCGCGGGCAAGGGCGTCGCCAATCCCTCGGCGCAGATGCTGGCCGCGGCGATGATGCTGGACCACCTGGGGGAGCTGGACGCCGCCACCCGGCTCCGCCGCGCCATCGCGACGACCATTCGCCAGGCGGGGATCCGGACCCGGGACCTGGGCGGCACCGCCAGCACGCGGGAGTTCGGCGATGCAGTCGCCGCTCGCATCGGTTGAGCCGCCGGCGCCCTGCGCGAAGTGCCTCCGCCGGGTGCCGGGGGTCAAATGGGGCGACCTCTGTCCGGACTGCACCGCCGAGCTGCGCCGCCGTGCAAGTCCGCTGGCCCGGCGCATCTCCCTTCTGGCAGCGCTGCTGGTCGTCCTCTACGCCTGGCTCTCGAGCGCGCTCGGGCCAACCAGCCGTATCTGGGTAGCCGGAATCGCGATCGGGACCTATTTCCTGGTCCGGAAGATCGCCACCCAGATCACGATGGAATACCTTCGGGGCAAGCTCACGACCTGAGGAGGGTGGCATGGGTAGTCCGGCGCGTGTCTGGCTCCTGGTGGCGGTGGGAGGAACGGCGTCCGGAGCGCTTTCGGCGCAGACCCGCGCCACCCTCTATCCGGACGGGAGGGTCTTCGTCCGACGGGTAATCGAGATCCCCCTGGTGCGGGGGAGTAACCTGGTCGCCCTTCCCCTCGAAACCGTCACTCCCGCTTCGGTGATCGCCCTCGATTCGGGGGTAACCATCGTGTCAGCCCGAACTCCGTACCCCACGGTGGGATCCTTCAACTCGGATCCCACGCCGCTGCTCCGGCGGATCATCGGGCGCGAGGTCGTGATACTCTATCCCACCATCAAGGACACCATCCGCGCCACCGTGCTTTCATCCGACCCGCCCCGGCTACGGCTTCCCAACGGCTCGGTGGCGGTCGCGGCGATGGGAATGATCATGTTCCCGCCTGAATTGTTCGATGCCGAGCGGCTGACCATGGCCACCATTCAGAGCCGAGACGCCCGGCCCCGGTTCGAGATCGGATACATGCTTACCGGGACGCCCTGGCAGGCGCAGTACACTCTGGTCGTCGGCGATCGGGCCACCGGCCGGTTCAGCGGATCCGCGGTCTTTCAAACCGACGCCATCGCCCTCGACTCGGCGGAAATATCCGTGGTTGAGGGCACCGTCGCGAAGGTGGCCGCGGCCTTTCCGATGCGCACCGCCGAGGAGCGGATGCGGATGGGACAGTTCCAGGGCCAGCCACCTCCGCCGGTGGTGCCGACCGACTCGATCCGCATTCACCGAATCCCGGGACGCCATGCGCTTCGGCGCTCGGAGATCGTGAACCTTCCGCTGGTTGCGGAGGGCACGGTGGAAGTTGCCAGGGTATACCGCATTCCGGGGATGTTCGCGGTGGAATCACGGGCGATCCAGGGGCAGGAACAGACTCTGGTTCAGCCGATCCCCCAGCCAATTCCCGGAGCGGGAGGGACGGTGGCGGTGAGCGCATCTCTCAGCTATCGCGTGACCGGGGATGTCCGTTCTCCTCTCGCTGCGCCGCTTCCTTCCGGCACCGCCCGGATTTTTGGGCCCGCCGGCGGCGGGGGGCTCGTCCTTCTCGCCGAGGCCAGAGTGCTTGAGCCCTCCCCGGGTCGACTGCTCGACCTGGTGGCGGGACCGACCACGGATGTCGCGGCCAGCCGGACGACATCGCCGGCCTCGGTGGAACAGGATACGGTCGTCACGGAGAGCGGCAGCCGGACCGTTCGCGCGACCGCCGCGATGTACGACGAGACGATTCGTCTCCGGAACCGGACCGGGTCGGCCGTCACGGTTGAAATCGTGGAGCAGCGGAGCGACTCCCTCACCGTTGTTTCCAGCTCGGTCATGGCGGAGCGGCTGGCGCCTGGGACCGTGCGGTTCACGGTGAGCCTCCCTCCTCGGGGCGAAGTGCTGTTCCGCGCCCGGCTGCGGGTGCCGGTTTCATGAGCCCGCTCTCTCGTCTCATCCTCGCCGGGTTTGCCGTCCTGGGCTCGGCCCGGCCGGCCCCAGCCCAGAGCAGCCTAGTCGTCTACAGTGACGGGCGCATCCTGGTGCGGCGGATCGTTCCCGTGGCCATTCCGGCGGGGGTATCGCGCCACCGGGTGGAGTTCGACCAGTTCGACCCGGGCTCTCTGGTGGCACTGGATTCCGGCGTGACGATTACCGACGTGCGGTATCCCCGACTCGTCAACGAGGAGGCGCTCTACCGCGCCTCCCTGGGGCGCCGGCTGGTCTTCCAGCTGGAGAACGCCCGGGACACCATTTCCGCTCTGGTGGTCGGGGAGGATCCCCCGCGGTTCGACATGGGCGGAGGACAGATTCGGCTGGACCCGCCCGGCACACCGCTCTTCCCGCGTGAGCTGACCGGGTCCGCGCGGCCGACCGACATCGTGGTGGAGAGCCGGCGGGCCCTGCCCCGGCTGGCGCTGGCGTACGTCTCCTCGGGGGTGACCTGGAAGGCGGAGTACTCCGTCATCATCTCGGGAGCCTCCGCGCTGGTCTCGGGCAGGATGGTGCTGCGGTCGAACGAGGTGCGGGCGGACAGCGTTGCCGTCAGCGTGCTCGAGGGCCAGGTGGCCCGGGCAAGCGAGTTCCGGAGGCAGTCGCTGGGCTTCGCGGTGGCACCGATGCGGCTCGAAGAGATGGTCGTGTCCGGCGCCGCAGCAACACAAGAGCCCGAGACCCCTCCTACCCCGCTGGGGATCGGCGGCTTCCGGCTCTACCCGGTCCCGGGCC
>DATCXX010000402.1:0-4169 GCA_036565615.1 Gemmatimonadales bacterium
GAGGCCGTGACGGACGGTCTGATAGTGCCAGACCCGCCGCCCGGTCCGGGCATCGAGGGCGACCAGCGATTCGGCGAAGAGGTTGTCGCCCTTGCGGGCCCCGCCGTAGTAGTCGTTGCCCGGAGTGCTGACCGGGAGGAACACCAGGCCGCGCGCGGTATCCACGGTGAACGGCGCCCAGACGTTGGTGTGACCCACCCGGGCCCAGGAGCTGTCTTCCCAGGTCTCGTGGCCCGGCTGTCCCGGCTTGGGAATCGGATCGAAGGACCAGACTCGCCTGCCGGTGCGGGCGTCGAAGGCCTGGACGTCGCCGGGGGGATCGCCCCGATAGGTGAGCCGGTCGGCGACCCCGTTCCCCACGATGACCAGGTCGCGCCAGATCACCGGCGGCGAGGTGCTGGTGTAATGGAGCCGGTTGATGCGCCGCCCCAGTCCGGCGGTCAGGTCGATCTCTCCGTTGGTCCCGAAGCCGGGGATGGGGCGCCCGGTGGCGGCATCGAGCGCGATCAGGCGCCAGCGGCTGTTGAGGAAAATCCGCCGGGTGCGGCCATCGCTCCACGCCGCGACGCCGCGGTGCACGAATCCCATCCCGTTGGGCGGTTGGCCGGCCTCGGTGGCCCGCGGGTCAAAGCGCCAGAGCTCCCGGCCGCTGGAACCGTCGAGGGCGATCACCCGGTTGTAGGGGGTGGGAAAGTAGAGCGTGTCGCCGATCATGAGCGGGGTCGCCTCGAAGTACCCGGGTCGCACCCGGAGGGCGGAATCGCGCCGCTCGCCGGTGCTCCACTGCCAGGCCTTGCGAAGCCGCGCCACGTTCTCGCGGGTTATGCCGGTGAGCGGCGAATACTTGGTGGCCCCCGGATCGCCGCCGTACTCCCGCCATTCTCCCCGGTTGTCCCGGCCCACCAGGCTGTCGTGCCGGACCACCAGGCCCCCCTGCATCACGAAGCGAACCCGGCGCAGCGCCGTGATGTCCCGGGACGGATCTCCCTCGGTCGCGATCAGGTCGGCCCGGGCGCCCGGAATCACCGCGCCGATCTGGCCGGAGAGCCCGAGCGCCTCCGCGTTCCGAGAGGTCGCGGAGACGATGGCGTCCATCGCCGGCTGGCCGCCCTCCTCGACCCGGCAGATCAGGTCCTCGGCGTTCCGCCCATGCGCTCCCGCGACGGCATCGGTGCCATAGACCACCCGGAGCCCCGGCGTCGCCAGCGCCATCCGGAAGCCGGCCCGGGCGAGGGGAATGGCGCGCTCCATGGCGGCGAAGCCGGCCTCGTTGTAATTGCCGATGCCCTCGAACCGGGGACGGTGATCGAGATAATTGCGGAACACCAGCGAACACTGCGGGCTGTAGTAGGTGCCCTGCTCCGCGAGGACCTTGAGCACCTCTGCCGTCGCAAAGACACCGTGCTCGATCTGGGTGCAGCCCGCCAGCGCGGCTGCGCGCATGCTCTCGGCGCTGTGGGCGTGCACCACCGAGCGGAGGCCCTGGGCCCGGGATTCCCCGCACAGCGCGAGCAGCTGCGAATCGGAGAGCGTCTGGGCTCCACCGTCCCGGATGCTCCGGGAAGCGAAGATCTTGATCACATCGGCGCCGGCGGCCTTGCGGTCGCGCACCAGCCGGCGCAGCTCATCCGGAGCGAGGCTGGCTCCCGAGATCGGTTCCAGCGAGGTGAGAATCCGCGGCCCTTCCACCCGTCCCTGGGCGATGGCGTCGCGAAGCTCCTTGTCCTCCGCCGAGCCGAGCTCCTGGGTGGTTGTGAATCCGGCCCGCAAGGTCGCCCGGGCATTGGCCTGGATGGCGAGGGCTCCCTGGGCGGGAGTCTCGCCATCGTCGCGGGAGTGCAGCTTGCCCTGCGGATTGAAATGCCAGGCGATGTGATCGTGGGCGTCGATCAGTCCGGGGAGGAGAGTGAGCTCCCCGAGGTCATGAGTGACCCGGCGCCCCGGCGCGGCGGGCTCCACCCGGACGATCCGTCCGCCCCGGAGAGTGACCACCGCATTGGAGAGCGTGCCGCCCCGCCCGTCCAGCACCCGCGCGGCGCGGAGGGTGACCGGTCGCTCCTGGGCCGTCACCGGTGCCGCCAACAGTGCAAACAGCACGGCCCACCGGTTCATTCCTTGCCGATTTCCTGCGCCGCACGGAGCGACAGGGCGCAAAAGGTGAGGGTCCCGTTGGCGCAGCTCATGGAGACGCAGGTGGGTGCTCCCACCACAAACAGGTTGGGATGGTCGTGGCTCCGGCCCCAGGAGTCGGTGACGCTGCTGGCGGGATCATTCCCCATCCGGCATCCCCCGGCGGGGTGATCCTGAAAGGCGTCGCTGCGGGTGGAGAGGACGGTTCCTCCCCCCGCGCGGGCCATGTCGGCGAACAATGCCCGGATCGCGTCTTCGCCGGAGGCCCGGGCCTCGGCCGACACCGGATCGTCCCGCAGCGAAAGCGCCGGGAGGGGATCGCCCCAGGGCGTGCGCTTCGAGGCGTCGAGCGTGATGGCGCTCTCCCGGTCGGGGATCACGTCGTAGTAGGCGCGGACCCGGGCCGCGCCGGTGGCGGCGCGGCGGCGCCAGTCGGCCAGCAGCTCGTCTCCCAGCAGCAAGCGGCCCGAGGCGTCCCCCAGCCGGGGTTCCCGGCCCACCGACGATTCCCAGACCCGGAGATCGTGACGCAGATAGCGCGGTCCCCGCGTCGCCCGCATGTATTTCTTGCTCACCAGGCTGTGCTGCTCGTTGAGGCCGGGATAGAGCCGCAGCGGCAATCCGATGTAGCCTCCGACATTGCGGTGGCCGCCGACGTACCTGCCGACCAGCCCGGACCGGTTGGCGATCCCCTCGGGAAACCGGCTGGAGCGGGAGAGCAGCAGGAGGTGACTGCTCCACACATAACCCGCTGCCACCACGAAGGTCCGGGCCCGGAATTCCAGCTCCGCTCCGCCGTCGCGGCTCACCGCGAGTGCCCGGGTGATCCGCGGGGTGGCTCCTTCGGCGTCGAGCCGGCGCACCACGGTGCGGGGGATCAAGGTCACCCGGCCGGCGGCGCGCAGCGGCGTCCAGGTGTGATCGGGGGAGTACTTGGCGCCGATCGGACAGACCGGGAAGCAGGTGTCGTTGCGGCAGCAGGCCGGCCGCCCCCCATAGGGAACCGAATTCTTGGCGGAGGGCTGGCTCCACATCGGGATCCCCGCGTGGCCGGCCCACTCCCGCAGCAGCCCCAGGTTATAGGAGAGCGGGATGGCGGGCTGGGGAAAGGGCGCGCCGCGCGGGTCCAGCTCGGGCGGGCCAGCCTCTCCTGCCACGCCCAGCCGGACTTCGGCTTCCTGGTACCAGGGATCGAGGTCTTCGTAGCTGATAGGCCAGTCGTGACCGACGCCATGGAGACTCTTGAGCTTGAAGTCCTCGGGGCTGAAGCGCGGGGTTACTCCCCCCCAGTGCATGGCGAGGCCGCCGACCTGCATCGAGCGGGACTGGATTCCCGAGACCTCGAACCCCTCGAGGTGGTCGTTGCGCCAGGGAGTCTCGCCGTAGTCCAGGTAGCGGCGGCGGAGGGCGGAGCGTTCGGCCGGACGATCGGATTCGTCGCCGGCTTCCACCACCACGATCGTGGACGAGGTGGATTCGGAGAGCCTGGCGGCAACCATCGCCGCGCTGATGCCGGAGCCGATGATACAAACGTCGCTCTCGACGACTCGCCTCATGGCGTCAGCCTCCTTCGCCGGGAGGACGCGAAGGACGCGGAGGACGCGGAGGGCGCGGGGAATCTTCCAGCGGCCGGCAGCTTTCCCGCCCGATCGAGGCCTGATAGCACAGATCGGTGGCCTCGGGGGATCCGTAGAAGAACGCCAGCAGCCCGATCGCGAGATGCGGGGCGCGGTCGACCGGCGGAAGCCCCCCGAATCGTCCTCCCTCGAGCGCCGAGCGGAGCAGGGCCTGTCGCTGCGGAAGAGCGCTCGTCACGAAGGAGGGCCCCAGCGCGTCGAGCTGCGCGGCCCAGCGCAGCGCCGGGCTCGGGCCGGTGAGCCGGATTTCGCCGGTGCCGTAGCCGTGCAGCAGCTCGACCCCTTCGCGATACCCGGCCAGCCAGCGCTCGAATGCGACCACCGTGCGCTCGAGGCCGGCAGCGCCGAGCTCCGAAGGGAGCACCGCGCCGGCCAGCGCACGCAGGCGGACCGGGTCGAGCG
>DATCXX010000177.1:0-2667 GCA_036565615.1 Gemmatimonadales bacterium
GCGCCCTGGGCCAGGGCGCCGCCGCAGCGGAGGCACGGTGCGCCTCCGCGGGGTGTGCCGCAGGCCGAGCAGAAGCTCCCGCTGCCCGAGGCTCCGCATGTCGCACAGATGGTGACCGACGGGGGCATGGTCGTAATCTAGCAGATCCGGGGAAGCTGGTCGCCGGGCAGCAGGTCGACGATCCGGCTGCCGCCGACGGGCGTCGCCAGAGAGACGAGGCCGGGGTGCCCCGCGACCACGCGTCCCACTACCGCCGCGTGCGATCCAAGTGAGTGAGAGCGGAGAGCCGCCAGCGCGGCCTCCGCCACGGTCGCGGGCACCATCGCGAGGAGGACACCCTCGTTGGCGACGTAGAGCGGGTCGAGACCCAGCATTTCACAGGCTGCTGAAACGGCGTCCGGAACCGGCACCGCGGATTCGTCGAGCTCGATCCCCACCCCGGAGGCCGACGCGATCTCGTTCAGGGCGCTGGCCAGGCCGCCGCGGGTCGGGTCCCGGAGGGTGTGCACCTCCTGACCGATCCGCTCGCGCAGCCGCTCCACCAGGGGTACCAGGCACGCGGAATCGCTGAGGATCTCGGCCTCGAAAGCCAGCCCTTCGCGGGCGGTCATGATGGCCATTCCATGTCGACCGATCGGTCCGCTCACGAGCACGGCGTCGCCCGGCCTGGCGCGATCCGGGGCCGGCCGGAACCCGGGATCGAGGACGCCCACCCCGGTCGTATTGAGGTAGAGACCGTCGGCCTTGCCTCGCTCCACCACCTTCGTGTCCCCCGCGACCAGCGGCACCCCGGCTGCTGTGGCGCTCGCCGCCATGGCGGACACGACGCGATCGAGCACCTCGAACGGCAATCCCTCCTCCAGCACGAATCCGGCGGTGAGATAGCGGGGGCGACCACCCATCATCGCCACGTCGTTGAGCGTGCCGTGGATGGCCAGCGCGCCGATGTTCCCGCCGGGGAACTCGAGCGGCTGCACCACGAAGGTGTCGGTCGAGATCGCGATCTCGCCGTGGCCGATCGGCACCACGGCCGCGTCGCCGAGCTGGCACAGGGTCGGATTACCCAGCAACGGCAGAAAGCGCTCGCGCAGCAGAGCCGCGGTCAGCTTGCCGCCGGAGCCGTGGCCCAGCTGGACCCGCTCCAGCACCGTCAGCGGCACCGGGCACGCCAGCATCTGGGCCAGCAGGGGACGGTCACCCACGGGCGATCTCCGAAACGGCATCGCGGTGCCGCCCATAGTTGTAGTATGCGGCGCAGGCACCCTCCGACGACACCATGGGAGCTCCGAGCGGGTGTTCGGGCGTGCAGCGGGTTCCGAAGGCGGCACACTGACGCGGCTTGAGCCGCCCGGTCAGAACCTCGCCGGCCCGGCACTCGGCCGGCTCGCTGACCCGCAACGCCCCCAGCCCGAAGCGGTATTCGGCGTCGAAGTCGGCGTACTCCTCACGGAGGCCCAACCCGCTCTGGGGAATCTCGCCGATGCCGCGCCACTTGCGATCCACCAGCCGGAAGACGCGGGAGACCAGGTCGCGCGCCGGCGCAGTGCCTTCCCTCCGTACCGCGCGCACATACTGATTCTCCACCTCGTGGCGCCCCTCCTCCAGCTGCCGCACCGCGAGCCAGATCCCCTCCAGCAGGTCCAGCGGCTCGAAACCGGTCACGACGATGGGTACGCGGTACCGCTGCGCGATGGGCTCGTATTCGGTCCACCCCATCACGGTGCAGACATGGCCGGCCGCCAGGAACGCCTGCACCCGATTCTCAGGCGCCTCGAGTATCGCGGTCATCGCCGGCGGGACGGTCACGTGGGACACCAGAATGCTGAAGTTGGGAACCCCGAGCTGGCGCGCCCGCCAGACCGCCATCGCATTGGCCGGTGCGGTGGTTTCGAACCCCACGGCAAAGAATACCACCTCCTTGTCGGGAGTTCGCCTCGCCAGCTCCAGCGCGTCGAGTGGGGAGTACACCACCCGCACCTGGCCGCCCCTGGCCCGGACTTGCAGGAGGTCGCAGTCGCTGCCGGGCACGCGCAACATGTCGCCAAACGAGGTGAAGATGACTCGAGGGTCGGCGGCCAGACGTAGTGCCTTGTCGATCTGCTCCAGCGGAGTGACGCAAACCGGACAGCCCGGACCGTGAATCATCTCGACGGCCCCGGCAAGCAGCTCGGGCAGACCCTGGCGCACCAGCGTATGGGTCTGGCCCCCACAGACCTCCATGAGAACCCATGGACGGCTGGCGGTCCGCCGGATTCGCGCGACCAGCCCCCGGGCCACGGCACCGTCGCGGTACTCGCTGAGGTATTTCATGCGCCACGCCCCTCGCTGGCGGCCAGGCTCTGCTCGGCGACCTCGCGCATCCAATCCAGCTCCTCGAGCTGGCTCATCTCCCGCAGCGCCTCGAAGGTGCGCCGCGCCTCCGCTTCGTCCACCCGGGAGATGGCGAACCCGACATGGACCACGACGTAATCGCCCGGGCGCACCTGATCGGCGACGTAGGCGAGGCAGACCTCGCGCCGGACTCCGCCGAAATCGACCTGCCCCATGGCGAGACCGCGATCGTCCCGCATCTCCAGAATCCGCCCTGGTATACCCAGACACATGCGCACCTCCCGGCGGACTTACCCGCCCCGCTCCCCATGGAGCCGAGCGGCCGCCACGGCCGCC
>DATCXX010000192.1:0-7791 GCA_036565615.1 Gemmatimonadales bacterium
CCCGGCTCTCGGCGGCACGCGGCGGCATCGATCGCGGCGGCCTGGTCCGGCTGGCGTGGAAGACCCTGCTTCAGTGCCAGTTTCACGATACTCTGGCCGGCACCACCAGCGATGCGGTGCAGCGCGAACAGCTGGTGCGTCTCGACACGGTGGACACGCTGGCCACGGAGATCGCGGCCGGGAGCCTCTTCGAGCTCGCCGGTCACGATCCCGACCTCGCCCGCGAGCACCCCGCCGAGCATCCAGCCCGCCTGATACTGTGGAACCCTTCCTCGCGCACCCGATCGGGACTGATGACTGCGGAGGTGACGTTTTTCCGGAAGGATGTGCCGGTGGGACCACTTCCAGTGCCGGTTGCCCGCATCGGCGGCGGCTATCGCCCCTTCGTGCTGCAGGCGGGTGATGGGGGAATGATCCCGGTGCAGGTGCTCGCCACCCGGGCGGGCGAGAGCCGCGCGACCGGGATGCGGCATTACCCCGACCAGGACGAAGTGGATCGGGTCTGGATCGCCTTCCGTGCTCCGGCCGTCGCGGCGCTCGGCCTCCGGTCGCTCTCGCCCCGGGCCGGGGAGCAGCCGCTGGAAGAATCGGGGGTGACGGTGGAGCATGGCCAGCTCGCCAACGGTCTGGTCAGCGTTCGGGTATCGCGGAGCGGCATTCTCGCGCTGGAAGATCTGCGCACCGGGGAGCGGTACTCCGAGCTCTGCGATCTGGAGGATGAGGCGGACCGGGGGGATCTCTACACTTTCTCGCGGGGGCCGGGGCGGTCGGTGCGGGGGGGACGGGCGCTGTCGCAGGCCATCGGGTGTGCCGGGCCGCTGATCGGCGCCATCGAGACCCGCTGGTCCATGCGCTCCGCGGGCGAGGGAGAAATCGGCCTGAGACAGCTGGTGGTGCTCGAGGCCGGCTCCCCGGTCGTGAAAATCCGGCTCGATCTCGACAATGGCGCCGCCGACCATCGGCTTCGGGCCAGGTTTCCGGTCGGGGTGGGACAGGAGAGCATCGCGGGAACCGCGTTTGGCATGGTTCGGCGGCCGGTGCCCGGATCGGTGAATGGAGCCGATGAGATCGAGTGGCAGGTGCGCACCGCGCCGGCCCACCGCTACGTCGCCGCGGGAAGCAGGGCGCGGGGACTCGCGGTGCTGTCTCCCGATTTCTTCGAGTACGAATGGAGCGATGGGAAAGCGATCTCGGTCACCCTGCTCCGCGCGGTGGGCGAGCTTTCCCGGAACGATCTTCCCGAGCGTCCCGGCCACGCCGCCTGGCCCACACCTACCCCTGAGGCCCAGGAGCCGGGAAGGCACACCATTCACCTCGCCATCGCGCCGCTCGGCGACGTCGAGGGACTGGAGAGAATGTGGGAGGAATGCTACCTGCCCATCCAGGCGATGTTCGTATGAGTGAGACGTGAGACGTGAGACGTGAGACGGAACATCTCACGTCTCACGTCTTACGTCTCACCGCCTCTCCCTCACCCCATCCGCGACCAACGTGCACCCGATCACCACCAGCACCAGGGCGATGCCGGGGGCCAGGCCCACCCACGGGGCATTCACCACCGTATCGCGTCCGGAAGCGATCATCGTGCCCCACGAGGCGGTGGGAGGCTGCACTCCGAGCCCGAGAAACGAGAGTCCCGCCTCCAGGGTGATCGCATTCCCGACTCCGAGGGTGGCCAGCGCCATGACCGGCGCCATCCCGTTGGGGAGGGCATGGCGGAGCAGAATGCGGAGCCGCCCGGCGCCCAGCGCCGTCGAGGCCTCGACAAAGGGCCGGGCCAGCTGGGAACGGGTTTCGGCGTACACCAGCCGGGCAACCGGCATCCAGCCGGTAAGGCCCAGCACGACCACCACCAGCGCGGCACTGGGCTGCCAGAGCGAGGCAAGCAGCAGGAGCAGCACGACCCGGGGAATACCCAGGCCGAAGTCGGTGACCCCGAGCAGCACTGATCTCGCCAGGCGCGAGCCCGCCGCGGCGGCGGCGCCCACGATCACCCCGATCAGCAGCGACACCGTCATGGCCATGACCCCGACGAGAAGCGACACCCGCGCCCCGTGCACCAGCCTGGCCCAGACATCCCGTCCCAGCCGGTCGGTGCCCAGGGGGTGAAACACCTGGTGAATGTCGGAGGAAAACGGCGCGAGGAACCGGGTCGCTACCACGTCGCGCTGGACATCGGGGCCGACGGTGGTGAGCAGCGGCGCCAGCACGGCGGCGAGAATCACCACGGCGAGCAGCCCGAGCCCGATCCGGCTGCGCAGGTCCTGCCGGCCCCAGGCGGAGCTAGCGCGCCGCATCGCGGGTCCTCGGATCGGCGACGGTGACCAGGAACTCGGCGAGCAGATTCCCCGCCACCACCAGCACCGCGCTGATCGTCGCCGCGGCCATCACCACCGGGTAGTCGCGGGCCTGGACCGCCTGGACCAGCACCTGCCCGACCCCGGGCCAGGCGAAGATCGCCTCGACGAACACCGCTCCGGAAAACAGCGCCGGCAGCGACAGCCCGAGCAGCGTCACCACCGGAACCAGCGCGTTGCGGAGCTGGTGCCGCATCACCACCCGGGATTCCCGGAGACCCCGGCCCCGCGCCGCGAGGAGAAAGGGGGCATCGCGCAGCTCCCGCATGGCCGCGCGGGAGAATCGCGCCGTTCCCCCCAGGCCGATCAGGGTGAGGGTGAGGAGCGGCAGCGTCAGGTGGCGGAGCCGGTCGGTGAGCCGTCCTCCGGCGCTCAGAAACTCGGCGTCCACACCCGCGGCGCCGAAGGCCGGGAGCCAGCCGAGCTGATAGGTGAAGACCATCACCAGCACCATGCCGAGCCAGTATCCCGGCATGGCATTGAGCGCCACGGTGAGCGCGGAGGTCAGGCCGTCGAGCGCGGGGCGGCGGGTGTTGGCCTGCAGCGCGCCGATCACGATGCCCAGGGTCCAGCTCAGCAGGATCGAGAGCAGCACCAGCAGCGCGGTGGCCGGCCAGGCTTCGCCCAGGAGCTCGGCGGCCGGACGGCCGTGCGCGATGCTGGAGCCGAAATCTCCCCGCCCGGCGCGACCGATCCAGTCGAGATACTGCGCCGGGAGTGGCCGGTCGAGTCCCAGCGTGTGACGCGCCGCTTCGATCTGGGCCGGCTGGGCGGCGGGCCCAAGCAGACGGCGCACCGGGTCGCCCGGCGCCAGGTGCAGCAGAAAGAAGGTCAGCGTCACCACGCCGAGCACCACGGCCAGGCCGCGCAGGAGCGCGGTGAGCATTCCGTGCAGCATGCCGAGAATCTACCCCGGGTGTACACTTGAGGGTGCACCTTCCGGCCGCCTGCCTCGCGCTCCTTGCTCTGGCATGTTCCAGTGCGCCCCGGCGGGGAAATACGGTGATCCTCGCCTCCGGCGCCGACCTCCAGAGTCCCAATCCGCTGCTGACCACTCACCCGCTGGCCCGGCAGATTCAGCGCTATGCCCTCCTGGTCACCCTGGTGCGCTACGACAGCGCGCTCACGCCGGTACCATATCTCGCCCGGTCCTGGACCTGGTCGGCCGACAGCACGGTCCTCACCATGCGCCTCTTCAGCGGCCTCGCCTGGCATGACGGCACGCCCACCACGGCGCGGGACGCCCAGTGGACCCTCGACGCCGCTCGCGACAGCGCCGGCGAATACCCCCGGCGCCGGGATCTCGCCGGCCTGATCGACGTGGCCGCGCCGGACGACTCCACCCTGCTGCTGCGATTCGGCCGGCCCACCGCGAAGATTCCCGATGTGCTGACCGATCTCGCCCTCCTTCCCCGGCATCTGCTGGACACCGCGGCGCGGAGAGGCGGGCTGCGTCAAGCCGAGTGGAACCGGCGGCCGGTGGGCAACGGCCCGTTCCGGTTCGTGGCCTACGAGGCCAACCGGCGCTGGGTCTTCGAGGCCAATCCCGACTTTCCCGCCGGGCTGGGCGGGCCTCCCCGCCTCGACCGTTTCGTGGTGGCCGTGGTGGACGAGCCGACCACCAAGCTCGCCGCGCTCACCTCCGGCGAGCTGGATCTGGCCGGGATCAACCCCGCCCACGCGCAATACGTGCGGAAGAACCCCCGGCTCGCGGTGCTCGATTACCCGCTGCTGTTCAGCTACGCGCTCATCTTCAACACCCGGAAGCCGCCGTTCGACCGGCTGGAAGCGCGGCAGCGGGTGACCGATGGCCTGGATCGCCAGGCGGTGGTGGATGGCGTGCTGTTCGGGTTCGGCACGCCGGCCACCGGTCCGCTCCCGCCGGCGCTGGGCACCTCGGTAGTCATCCCGAGCCACAGGCGAGGAACCCCGCCGCCTGAGGCGCGAGCTTCCCTCACCTTCGAGATGCTCACCGTCGGCAGCGGCGAGGCGGCGCTGGAGCAGATGCTGCAGTCCCAGCTCGCGGCCCACGGCATTACCGCGAAGATTCGCCAGCTCGAGCTCTCCACGTTTCTCGATCGGGTCGAAGGCCGGGCCCGGGAGTTCGACGCCGCGGTGCTGGGAATCTCCGGCGACCTCGCCCTGGGCCACCTGGCCCGGATACTGGGCATCGCGGGATTGCCGGCGGAGGCGGCCCCGACGGAGCTGGCCGGCACGATCCAGGATTCCGTGGTCGCGGCGTTTCTGTATCATGCCCGGGGCGTCCAGGGCGTGAACCGCAGGGTCAAGGGAATCACCATGGATCTGCGCGGGGAGCTGGTCACGGTGGCTCAATGGTGGGTGGAGAAGCCATGACTATCTCCTCGGTCTTCCACGCCTCGGCTCCGGTCCGCCTGGACTTTGCCGGCGGGTGGACCGACGTCGCCCCCTTCGCGCTCGAGGAACGGGGGATGGTGGTGAACGCCGCCATGGACCTCCGCGCCGAAGCCGAGGTCAGGACCGGCGGTGACGGGTTCCTGCTCCATTCCGACGATTTCAAGGATTCGCTTCACCTGCGCGGCCCCGAAGCCCTGGCCGCCGACGGCCGCCTCGACCTGCTCAAGGCGGCGATCCGTCGCTCCGGGTTAGGTGCAGGCGAGCTCCACACCCGCTGCGCCGCGCCGGCCGGATCGGGCCTGGGAAGCTCGGGCGCGCTCGACGTCGCGCTGGTTGCCGCGCTCGACTCGGCCCAGGGCATCCGCCGCTCCCCTCTCGAGCTGGCCGAGGAAGCCTTTGCCCTCGAGTCGGTCGAGGCGGGCCTTCCCGGCGGCCGGCAGGACCAGTACGCCGCCGCCCTGGGCGGCTTCCATCGCTTCGAGTTCGATCACGGCCGGGTGACCGCGCATCCGCTCGCGGTCTCACCCGAATTCGCCGGGGAGCTCGCCAGCCGGATCGTGGTTTGTTATACCGGGGTGTCGAGGGTTTCCTCCCGGGCGATCGAGCGGGTGGTGGAGTCCTACCGGAGCGGAGACAGCCAGGTGGTCGGAGCGCTCCGGGGGCTGGCCGACGTGGCGGCTCGCATGTCCGACGCGTTCGTCGCCCAGGACCTCGAGCGCATCGGCCGGCTGCTGAACGAGAACTGGGCGCTTCAGCAGCGACTCGACCCCGCCATGCGCACCGCCGAGATGGCGGCGCTCGAGTCCACCATGGCCGAAGCCGGGGTCCTGGGCTGCAAGGCGGCCGGTGCCGGCGCGGGTGGATCCATGTTTTTCCTGGTGAAGGAGCCGGTTATCGCCGCGAGCGCGGCGCACGAGGCAGGAGCGCGGGTGCTGCCGGTCGCCTGGTCGGCGGAAGGAGTCAGGGTCTGGTGAAGCGGACGTCCGTCGCGGGGATCACCTCGACCGGGAGCAAGCGTCCCGACGCGCTCTTCGGAGCGGACTACGACGGGCCGCCGCTCCGGATGGTGCGGAGCGCAGGGAATCGGGTCTGGGACGAGGCCGGAACCGAGTATCTCGATTTCGTCATGGCGCTCGGCGCCGTGGCGTTGGGCTACGCCCATCCCCGGGTCAACCAGGCGGTGCAGCAAGCGGTGGAACGCGGCGCTATCGGCCCCCTGCCTCCGGTCGAAGAGGCGGCGCTGGCCGAAGAGCTGGGCCGGCTCATTCCGAGTCTCGAAGCGGTGCGCTTCCTCAAGACCGGCGCCGAGGCCGTCGCGGCCGCGGTGCGGCTGGCGCGGGTCCACACCGGGCGCGACCTGGTGCTGGGCTGCGGCTACCACGGCTGGCTCGACTGGTGCAGCAGGAGCGGGGGAGTTCCCGCGGCAACCCAGGCGCTCTATGGCGAGCTTCCTTTCAACGACATCGAGCAGGGCGCCGCGATGATCCGCCGGACCGGCGACCAGCTGGCCTGCGTGGTGATCGAGCCGGTGGTGGACGCCGCGCCGTCGAGAGAATGGCTCGCCGCGCTTCGCGAAGAGACCCGAAAATCCGGAGCGCTGCTGGTCTTCGACGAGATCAAGACCGCCTTCCGGGTCGGGCTCGGCGGCGCGGTGGAACGTTGGGGCGGCGAGCCCGACCTGGTGGTCCTGGGCAAGGCGCTGGCCAACGGGTTTCCGCTCGCGGCGGTGGGCGGGAGCGCCCCGGTGATGAGCGGCATCGGGCAGACCTGGATCTCCTCCACCATGGCCACCGACTTCGTGACCCTGGCCGCGGCCCGCGCCACCCTCGAGATCGCGGCGGCCGAGGACCTGCCCGGCGTCCTTGCCAACCGGGGTGGCCTGCTGCTGTCGGGACTGGAGCGGCTGGCGGAGCGGTTCCCCCGGCTCACCACCGGGGCGCGAGGGATACCCGAGATGTGCTACCTGGAGTGGGCCACCGAGGAGCTCTCCGGCCGGGTGGCCCGGGAGTGCGCCCAGAGGGGACTGCTGTTCAAGCGGAACGCCTACAACTTCGTTTCACTGGCCCATGAAAACGCAGACATCGAGGCTGCGCTGGCGACCCTGGAGGAAGTGATGAAGACATGCTGATCGACGTGCACGCCCACTTCCATTATCCCGGCGGCTCCCGCGCCGACTGGGCCGAGCGGAACGCCAGCCGGCTCCGGGCCGGCGAGCGCATCGGCATCACCTGGCACCTGGCCTCCATCCTGGGCAGCTGGGGCCGCACCTCGCCGACCTACTTCCCGTCTCCGGCCGATGTCTCCGCGGGGAACCAGGCACTGCTCGGACTTCAGGGGGAGCACCCCGGCCGGATCCTTGGGTACGTCTGCGTCAACCCCAACTACACCGAGCATGCCCTGGCCGAGATCGATCACCGGCTGGCGACCGGCATGATCGGGATCAAGCTCGCGGCCAGCCGCCGCGCCGATGATGCCCTGCTCGATCCGGTCTGCGAGGCGGCGGCCCGGCACAGGGTCCCGGTTCTCCATCACGTCTGGCAGCACCGCCGCCGGGAGTGGCCGGGACAGGAGGCGTCCGATGCGGTCGAGCTGGGCAAGCTGGCGCGCCGCCATCCCGGCGTCGCCTTCATCCTGGCCCACATCGGCGGCGGCGGCGACTGGCTCCACTCGCTCCACGCGGTGCGCCGGCTGGAGAACGTCTATGTGGATCTGTCGGGGAGCGGCGTGGACGGGGGCATGCTGGAGGCGTGCATCGCCGCGGTAGGCCCGGGCCGGCTGCTCTGGGGCGCGGACGTCACGCTCTGTACCGGCTGGGCCAAGCTCCGCTACCTGGAGCACCTGCTTCCGGCGGGAGACCTCGAGCGCGTGAGATCGGGAAATGCGAGGGACATCTTTCCCGAAGGCAGCTTTGAGCGGTCAACGGTCAACGTGCAACGGTCAACGGGAACTGCCTAGGCTGTTCGACGGTAACGCCGGGTTTTCCATTGCAGCAGCGCGCCAAAGGCGGCGACCAGGGGAAGAAAGAGAATCGCCCGGAGCTGGCGGCCAGGAGGATCAG
>DATCXX010000196.1:0-4358 GCA_036565615.1 Gemmatimonadales bacterium
CCGTCGTGCCGGCGGCCACTTCCGCCAGCGACCGCACCGCCTGGCGTTCCCGTTCGGCGGCATAGCGGAGCTGGTCGCCGGCCCGGAACCAGGCCTCGGACTTGTCGGGGAGCGCCGCGATCCAGCCCAGTCCCAGGCGCAAGTTCCGCCCGATGCGCTCGGCACCCCGTCCGGCGGTCTGGGCCATCAGGGCCGGCAGCGCCGCCGAGTCGGCCGAGGCCATCACATAGGCAATCAGCGCGACGGCGACCGCGTTCCGCTGGAGCTGGGTCCGGTCGATGGTCCAGAGGTCGTCGTCGCTGGAGTGGATGAAGCGGTCCGGCATGTTGGTGAAGCTCACCGCCGGGATGCCGATGGGCGCCTCGTTGAAGGTCTGGTGGTCCGACTGGTTGTGATGCCAGATGGCCTCGGCGTTGTAGCGGAACATCGAGCCGAGATGGGAGAGCACCGGCCTGGGGTACATCGGGCGGCCCGCGACCAGCTCGGCCAGCTCGAAGGTATTTCCGGCCACCAGGTATTCGAGCACGGTCTCCATCACGTCATTGAAAAAATGAAATCGGGTTGCCGGCACCCGGGTTACGTTCTGCTTCCGGCCGATGTCGAGCGACTGATCCGCCCCTACCATGTCCTGATTCACGTTGACCCAGATCTTGGGGACCTCCTCCGGGTGGTCGGCGAAGTACTGCCGCTCGCTCGAGATCTCGGTGGTCCACCAGAACCGGATGCTCCTCCGCGGCCGGGGGAGCCTGCCCTCGGCAATCAGGCGGGACAGGGCGCGGCCGATCTCCAGCATGCTGGCGGTTCCGCTGGCGTCGTCGTTCGCCTCCACCGGACCCTCCTGCATGTGGCCGGTCAGGACGATGTCCTGTCCGGCGCCCGGGTGGGTCCCCCGGATATATCCCTCGACCATCACCTGCCAGGGCTCGGTGCCGTGGATCGAGCCGAACTCCGAGCGGACCAGGGCGTGGACCCGGACCGGACCCGCCAGCAGCCGGTTGCGCAGCGCGACGCCTTGCCGGGTCGACAGCACGAACGCAAAGGTCGGCTCTTTCCCGTCGATCGGGCCGCTGGCAATGCTGACCCAGCGGATCTGATCGGGACGGGACACGCCGCTCCCATCGATGCCGTTGGGCGGATTGTAGGGACTGGGGTACCACACGATGCCCAGGGCGCCGCGACGGCCCACCGCCTCCGCCATGACGGCGTTCACATTTCCGGTGGTGAGCACCACCGTGCCGGCCAATTCCTTGCCCGAGAGCTCGGCGGCGGTCCCGCCGCCGATGTCGATCAGCTCTCCCCGCACGTCGGCGGGGCGGCTGTAGTCGGCCAGGTGCGCCGCCGACTGGATCGAGCTCGCGATCCGCTCCGGCTCGGCCCCGTCGATCCAGAGGTCCGCGAAGCTCGCGTTCCACGGGCGGGTGGTGCTGGCCTGCTTGATCAGGCTGACGTCGGTGAGCCCGTACTCCCGAGCCTTCCGCTCGTGATACTCGGCCACGGTCCAGAGGTTGTTGTCGCCGCCCCGGGGGCGGTGATACTGGGTCATGAACCGGATGTGGGCGTAGGCCGCGTCTCCGGAGATTTCCTCGCTGATCAGCCGGGTGCGCGCCGGATCGAGAATGGAGAGCGACTGGGCGGTGGCCGCGGGGCAGAGCCCGAGGGCCAGGACAGCGAAGAACGCAGCGGCACGGGGCAGCATGGGCGATGACCGGTTGGAGAAGGAAGCGGAGCCGACGGTGGCGGAATGTACGAGCCCGGCGGGGAGAGAGGCAAAGCGCGATCCCGCCCCCCGGCGCAACTCTCGGGGCCCGGCAAGCGTCTTCCCTTATATACCACCGGTCAGGAGATGTGCTCATGCGCGTTCGGCAACTCCTCCTCGTCGCGGCGCTGGTCGCCGCGTCCGCAAGCGTCGCCGCCGCCCAGGCGGACCCCCAGCCCTGGCCCCGCGACCAGTGGCGCTACGAGCGGCCCTTCCTTCGCTACCGGCTCTCCCCGGACCGGATGAGGACGCTGGAACGTGCGCTGGAGCGGGCGGAACAGGTCCGGGAACGCGCCCGGACCCGCTCGCTGGAGCGGTTCAACAGCTTGAGGGATCGGCAGCTCGCGGTGCGCGAGCGGCTCAACGATCGCTGGAGCGCCGATCTCCGGCGCGGGATGGCCGCTCGGGAACGGGCCATGGATCGGGTGCGGGAACGCCTGGACCGGGTGCGGGACCAGCAATGGCTGGTGCGGAGGCGGTGGCAGAGGATCTGAGCTGTTCGGACATGGGACGGGCTGTTCAGGAGTGGGACCGCCCACGGCTCGGTTCCGGCGGCCAATTGGTTGTGAGGTAGGGTCTTAGGATCGGGGCCCTGCTGGCACATCCGGTGCATGGTGTGCCGGCATGGCCCTCTTCTCCGCGCAGGATCTCCGGTTCGCGTTCCGGCATCTGCAGACCCGTCCCGGTCTTTCGGCGGTCATCATCGCAACCCTCGGGCTGGGTATCGGGGCGACCACCGCCACGTTCAGCCTGCTCGACGCCACCCTCCTTCGTCCGCTTCCCTTCGAGCGGTCCGACCGCCTGGTGTTTCTCTGGGGGGTCTACGGTCCGGAGCGGAGCCAGCGGGGCGCCTCCCCGCCGGAGGTCGCCGACTGGCGAGCCCAGAACCACACCCTGAGCGGAGTATCTGCTTACGATCCCATCTCACTCAATCTGAGGACCGAGAGCGGCCCCGACCGGCTCAACGCCGAGCGGGTCAATTCGGAGTACTTCCGGCTGCTCGGAGTGAATGCCAGCCAGGGCCGCACTTTTACGGCGGAGGAAGACCGGGTAGCCGACGCCTTCCCGGTCGTGGTGGTGAGCCACAATGCCTGGCGGACCCGATTCGGGGGCGATTCCGCACTGGTCGGCCGCACCATCACCCTCAACGACCGGCCGTTCACCGTGGTCGGGATCATGCCGGAGGGGTTCACCGGCCTCTCCTTCCAGGCCGATCTCTGGATTCCGCTCGCGATGCTGACGGTGGATTCGCCGGCGGGGCTGCTGACCAGCCGGAACAATCGCTGGCTGCTGGCGGTGGCCCGGCTCAAGGACGGGATCTCGATCGCCGATGCGGAGCGCGACCTGGGGGAGGTGGCTCTTCGGCAGGCGGAGCAGTATCCGGAGACCAACACCGATCGAAGCGTGGATGTGCTCTCCCTGCAGGAGAACCTGCTGGGCAACACCGCGTCGCTCTTCCAGACGCTCTTCAAGGCCGTGTTGCTGGTGCTGCTGATCGCCTGCGCCAATGTGATGAGCCTGCAGCTGGTTCGCGCCACGGCACGGGAACGGGAGATCGCGTTGCGCCGGGCCTTGGGGGCCGGCCGGCTCCAGCTGGTGCGCCAGCTCCTGAGCGAAGGGCTGGTGCTCGCGGGTCTGGGCGGAGCGGCGGGGGTCTTGCTCGCCTACTGGCTGATTCGGCTGCTGGTGCCGCTGGTTCCCGCCGGCCTCATTCCGCTCTATGCCGATGTGACCGTCAATCCCAGGGTGCTGGGTTTCACCCTCGCGGTGACCGTGCTGACCGGCATCGCCTGCGGACTGGCTCCCATCCTGCGGAGGGGCGGTGACGATCTCTCCGACGCCCTCCGGCAGGGCGCCCGGACCGCATCCTCGGGTCTGGGCCGGTTGCGGCGACCGGGGCTGCAGCAGGCTCTGGTGGCGGGAGAGGTGGCCCTGGCGCTCATTCTCCTCGCGGGGGCCGGCCTCATGCTTCGGAGTCTGGCCCTTCGTCTCGCGGTGGATCCGGGGTTCGATCCCCGGGGGGTGGTGACCGCCCGAGTCTCGCTGCCCCGGCCCCAGTACCAGGATGTTTCGACCCGGGCCGACTTCGTCGACCGGCTGGCCGCTCGCCTCAATACCATGCCCGGAGTGGCGGGGGGGCGATCGCCTCCGACCTCCCGCTCAGGGGGAACAGCACTGCGTCCACCCTGCTGATCGAAGGCCCCACCCCGGTTCAGACGCGCTATTTCCGCCATTCGGTGACGCCAGGATACTTCGCCGCGCTGGGCATCCCGCTCACCCGGGGCCGGGACTTCTCCGGCCTCGACCGGCAGGACACCCCGCCGGTGGCCATCATCAGTGAAGCGATGGCGGCGCGGTTCTGGCCGGACCGCGATCCGGTCGGGGCACGGTTCCGTCAGGGCGAGACCGGCCCGGAGGCGACGGTAATCGGAGTGGCGGGCCCGGCGCGGCACCGGGACCTCACCACCGACCTGTTCGCGCCGAGCAGCGAGCCCGACGTCTACTATCCGTTCGCCCAGCGGACCGCCACCGACCTCGAGATCGCGGTTCGGATGCGGGACGGAAGCTTGCTGTCCACCCCACGGCTGCAGCGGGAAGTCGC
>DATCXX010000197.1:0-5721 GCA_036565615.1 Gemmatimonadales bacterium
CGGCGGCCGCGCTTCGCAGCATCGGCGGGGCCGTCGAAGTTCAGCCCACCGAAGCGGGGTGGCGGATCCAGGGATTCGGCTGCCCGCTCTCCTCGGTGACGGCCACTCAGCCGCAGGTCTGTGCCCTGGCCCAGTCGCTGGTCGAAACCATCACCGGCCGCCCGGTGACCGAGTGCTGCGATCGCAGCGGGCGCCCTCGCTGCGCCTTTCAGGTCAGTAACGCCTAGATGCATTCGCTGGTCCGACGCTACATCAAGACGGCCATCGGCTTCCTGCTGATCGGGCTGGTGACCGGCGGCTGGATGCTGGCTCGGCGAGAGCTGGGCGGGGTGTTTCCCGGGGCCTACACCGTGAGCGCGCACAGCCACGCCATCCTGGTCGGCTTCGTCATGATGATGATCCTGGGCGTGGCCCTCTGGCTCTTTCCCCGGCCGGACAGGTCCGACGACCGCTACCGCCCCGCGCTGGCCGAAGCGTCATACTGGATGCTCACCGTGGGTTCCGCGATCCGGGTCATTGGTGAGCTGCTGCGCCCCAGTCTCTCGGCCGGCTGGCTCCGCTGGGCGGTACTGCTGGGAGGCCTGCTGCAAATCGGGGCGCTGGCGGTGTTCTTCTCCAACATGTGGTCGCGAATCCGCGCGGCGGGGAGCGCGGTGCGCGAGGCCCGGGGAGAACGGTTCTGACCTCCGCCCCGGTGGTCTTCACGGTGGGACATTCCACCCGGCCCATCGACGAGTTCGCCGGATTGCTGACCGCGCACGGGGTCACCCTGCTGATGGATGTCCGGACCGTGCCGGGCTCCCGGCATAACCCGCAATACAACCGCGAAGCCCTGCCCGGGGCGCTGGCGCCCCACGGCATCGGATATGACCACGTCCCCGGGCTGGGCGGCTTCCGGAAGCCCCGTCCGGAATCGCCCAATGCCGGATGGCGCAACCGCTCGTTCCGGGGCTACGCCGACTACATGCAGACCCCGGAGTTTGCCGGGCATCTCGAGGACCTCATTGCGAGGGCCGGCCGGGAGCGCATCGCGGTGATGTGCTCGGAGGCGGTGCCCTGGCGCTGCCATCGTTCGCTGATCGCCGATGCGCTGCTGGTTCACGGCGTCCAGGTGGAGGAGCTGATCAATCCCACCCGCCGCCAGGCGCACCGGCTGACGCCCTTTGCCCGGGTGCAGGGCACCGTCATCACCTATCCGGAGGGCTGATCATGCCCCACTATCCCTATCTCATCATCGGCGGCGGCATGGCGGCCGATGCGGCGGTCCGCGGCGTCCGCGAGCTGGATCCCGACGGCGTCATCGGCCTGGTGGGCGCGGAGCCGGATCCTCCCTATTCCCGGCCTCCGCTGTCGAAAGCGCTCTGGAAGGGAGAGCCGCTGGAGAGCGTCTGGCGCAACACCGCCGAGGCGGGAGTGGAGCTGCACCTGGGCCGGACCGCGAAGGAGCTCGATCTGGCCGGCAAGCGAGTGAGGGACGAGCGGGGAGGGGAATACACCTTCGACAAGCTGCTCCTCGCCACCGGGGGCACGCCCCGGCGGCTGGGGTTCGGGGGCGATGAGGTCATCTACTTCCGAACGCTGCAGGATTACCGCCGGCTCCGCGCACTGGCGCAGCCGGGCAAATCCTTCGCGGTCATCGGGGGCGGCTTCATCGGCTCGGAGATTGCCGCGGCGCTGGCGATGCAGAGGTGCCGGGTCACCATGTTCTTTCCCGATGCCGGCATCGGCGCCCGGCTCTTTCCGGCTGACCTGGCCGGCTTCCTCAACGGCTATTACGCCGAGCACGGCGCGGAGCCCCGGCCCGGCGCGAGCGTGACCGGCATTCGGAAGAGCGGATCCGGCATGGTGGTCGAAACCGGGAGCGGAGCGGGCCTCACCGTGGATGCGGTGGTGGCGGGCATCGGCATTACCCCCAACACCGGGCTCGCGACCTCGGCGGGACTTCGAGTCGAGGACGGCATCGTGGTGAACCAGCACCTGGTGACCAGCCATCCGGATGTCTTCGCCGCGGGCGACGTCGCCCGGTTCCAGGCCCCGGTGCTGGGGACCACCCTCCGGGTCGAGCACGAAGACAATGCGCTCACCATGGGCCGCGCCGCCGGCCGCGCGATGGCCGGCGATCCCGCCCCGTACACCCACCTCCCGTTCTTTTATTCCGATCTTTTCGAGCTGGGCTACGAAGCCGTGGGGGAGATGGATCCCCGGGGCCGGGTGGTGGCCGACTGGAAAGAGCCGTTTCGCGAAGGGGTGGTGTACTACCTGTCGGGGGGACGGGTGCGGGGTGCCCTGCTCTGGAATACCTGGGGTCAGGTCGACGCGGCGAGGGCGCTCATCGCCGAGCCGGGGCCGTTCGAGGACAAGGATCTGGTAGGACGGATCGGCTCCTGAGCCTGCGGACGAGGCTCGCTAGTCACGGAGCAGCCCGGCGTAATCAGGGTGTCGCTCCACCCAGCGCTTCACGTACCAGCACGACGGGATCACTTCGTAGCCCTCCTTGCGGGCGTGCTCCAGGGCCCGCTCCACCAGGGCGGCTCCGACTCCCCGGCCCCGGGCAGCGGAGGGCACGAAGGTGCTCTCGATGTCCATCATACGAAGCGAGGGCATCGAGTAGCGGAGGGTCGCCACGCCTTCGGGGACTCGGACGACAAATCGTGACATTGCTGTGTCATGCTCGACCTGCATGGCGTCCTCCTTTACGTCCGGCAGATGGCGGGTCCGTCCCGTTCCGAGAGGTCAACATGTCTCCATTCGCGGTCGTGCTGGTATTCGCGGTACTCGCCTGTCAGAACCCTCCTCCTTCGAGGACGGATGCCCCGGCGACGGATGCACAGCGGACGCCGCCGCCCCCGGATACTCAACGAACCCCGGCCTCAGATGCACCGCGGGCCCCGGCCCCGGCGGTTCAGCGGGCTCAGGCCGACACCACCGTGACCCGAGCCCTGGCCGTGCTCGACAGCCTGATCCCGCTCCCGGCGCCCGGATCACTGAGCGCGGCCGATCGGCGGACCTGGGGGGAGCAGACCGAATGGCTCAAGACGCTCAAGGGAAGGATCGAGACGCTGCTGTCGCTGGTGGTGACGCCCGCGGAATCGGTCGCGGTGCCGGCGCCGGTCGAGCGCAAGAACATCAAGGCCCTGCAGGACGAAGCCGAGCAGGAAAGCGCCAAGCTGGTCCTCAGCTCGGCGCCGCTCCGGGCCCGGCATGATGTGGCGATGACGGCGATCAGGGCGATGAAGGAGAAGAGCTAGGGAAGCCTGGGGGAAAACTGGGGGAAGACGGGGGGAAGACTGGGGGAAGACTGGGGGAAGACTGGGGGAAAACCAGGGTCCCAGTTTTCCCCCTTCTCCCAGTTTTCCCCCTTCCCCAGTTTTCCCCCTTCCCCTTCCCCTACCTGTTCGGATCCAGCACCCTCCCGATTCGCACCGCCGCATCGCGGTAGTGCGCCCGGATGAGCGGGTTGGACGCGCGACCGGCCGCGGCATTGGTCTGCCGCTCCAGCAGCTCGAGCTCGGCCCGCGCCAGCGCCCGGATGTCGGACTGGCTCACGTTCATTCGCGGAAAGAGCGCCAGGAACTGGGGCGGAATGTTCGCCGGCGGCGCCGGCGCTTCCTGGGTCATCAGGAAATTCATCCGGTCGATGTAACCGCGCTGGAGGTTGCGCTTGTAGGTGTCGGGCGCGGGTCCGCCGGTCAGGTCGCCCCAGACCGCGGCCCGGGTGTCCCGGAACAGCTCGGTCAGGGTGTAGGCCTGGCTCCCCAGCCGGGCTTCCTGCTCGATCAGCCGCCCCATGCGCTGGAAGTCGAAGACCGAGTTGAGCGAGGCCACCTGGCGGGCTCGCACCCGCTCCACGATGCCGTTGTTCTCGAGCCGGCCCAGAATGTCCCCGTCGATGATCCAGGTGGGCGTGGTGAAGACGTTCTGGGCCAGCCAGGCCATCGCGGCCTGTTGCCGTTGCTTCGGCACGGCCGCATAGACGACCCCGGCCTGGTCGGAGGCCTTGCGGACTTCGTTGACGCCACCCAGGATGGTGGTGACGTGGCCCGCATAGCGGCCCCACTGCCCGATCACCTGATTGTACAGCTCGCGCAACTCGTCGTAGCTCTCGCCCGGCGCCGCGGTCCAGGTGCGCAGCTGGGGCACGATGCGCTTCAGGTTGGCCATCCCGTAGTTGCTCGCCTTGACCCCGTCGTCGCCCAGATCTTCGGTCTGCGCGGACGGGTCCACCCCGCTGGGATCTCCGAAACGATAGAGCGGGTCGTTCTCATGCTCCCGGATCCACCGGTCCAGGGTGGGCTTTTCCGCGTCCGGGCTGGTGGCTCCCGGGATCGGGCGATAGCCCCACCGGATGGCGTAGGTGTCGTAGATCCCGATCCCCGGCATCAGAGCCACGCCGGTGTCGCCCGGCTGGGCGATGTAGTTGAACCGGGCATAGTCCATGATCGAAGGCGCGGTGTTCATCCGCCGGGTGAAACTGGCGGAGCGGAGCGAGTCCACCGGATAGGAGCTGGATGCCTTCATGTTGTGGGGCAGCCCGAGGGTATGTCCCACTTCGTGGGAGGACACGAAGCGGATCAGCTGGCACATGAGGGCTTCATCGAACTTGGTCCGCCGCGCGCCCGGATTGATCGCCGCGGTCTGGATCAGGTGCCAGTTGCGCAGCAGGGTCATCACGTTGTGGTACCAGCCGATGTGGCTCTCCAGGATCTCCCCGGAACGCGGGTCGGCGACGTGGGGCCCGTAGGCGTTCTGGATCGGGGACGCGAAATAGCGGATGACCGAATACCTGGCGTCGTCCAGCGAGAACTCGGGGTCCTGGGCCGGCGTCGGCGCGTCCCGCCCGAAGATGGCGTTGCGGAATCCGGCCGCCTCGAAGGCCTTCTGCCAGTCGTTCACCCCGTCCTTGAGACAGGTGCGCCACTGCACCGGCGTCGCGGGGTCGATGTAGTACACGATCGGCTTGACCGGGTCCACCAGCTCGCCGCGCGCGAAGGCGGCGGGGTCCTTGGGCTCGAGCCGCCAGCGCGAGATGTAGCGGCGGACCTCGGAGCGCTGGGCCGGCAGGCCGTAGTCGGTCTGCTGAACCCCGAAATAGCCGACCCGGTTGTCCATCAGGCGGGCCATCATGGGACGTTCGGGGAGCAGCACCATCGACTGATTCATCTCGACCGAGATGGTGCCGGTCTCCGAGCTGGTCGGCGCCTGCCCCGCGCTGTAGGTGAGCACGTGGCGGGCTTCGATGTTGGTCGGGTAGCTCTTGATGCTCACCACGTAGGACCGGGGAGCGTCCAGGGCGCGAACCTGGTACTGGGTCCGGCGCTGCTGGGCCAGTCCGAGCACCGGCACGTCGGTGGTGAGCATGGGGGTGATGTCGATCACCACCGCGCTCGAGTCGGGCTTGAACGCCGCGATCGGGAAGGCCTGCAGCACCGGCTCGAAGTTGGAGATCTTCACCGCGGTGGCGATCGGGAGCGAATCGGCGGCGACGTTGTTGTAGGCCACGTAGCGCAGCAGGATCCGGTCGCCCTGCCGCTGCCAGCGCACCACGCCCTCGTTCTCCTCCTCCCCGCCGAAGGTGCCCGGCAGATTCACCTTGGATGTCCGGGTGACCAGCAGCATCTCCTTGTCGTACAGCGCGACCGGGATCTCGTAATACCACCGCTCGCCGACCTGGTGCACCAGGAACAACCCGGAATCGGACCGGGCCCGGTCGGTGATCACCTG
>DATCXX010000198.1:0-7074 GCA_036565615.1 Gemmatimonadales bacterium
AGGCGGCCGCGCTCGGATAGCGGACGACCCGGATGACAACCGTGCTCATGGTGCGCTGGCCCGGGGAGGTCGGGAAGCCGGGCGCAGGAGCCGGGAGCCGAAATACACCGCGAGACCCACCAGAGCCGCGATCGCCGCATCGCGAGCCTGCCGGCCGGTGCTGTGGGTCAGCAGCCATCCCACCAGAATCAGCGCCGCGAGCGAAATCGCCCTGCCTGCCGGGGCAGTGAACATCGCCGGGGCAGCGGCGGGCTTCCGGCGGAGCGCCGGCAGCGCGGCACAGGTCGCGGCGTAGCTGAGCAGCCGGGCCAGCACGCTCACCGTGGCGGCATAGACGAAGGTCCCGGTCAGCGTGGCCAGCAGCATGACCAGTGCGGTGACCAGGATCGCCACGTGGGGCGTGCGATAGCGCGGATGAGTGGTCCCGAGAAACCCCGGCAGCTGGCCCCGTTCCGCCATCGCGAAGGGGAGCCGGGAACCCACCATCATGATCACGTTCAGGTTGCCCAGAATGGAGACCACTGCGCCGGCGGTGATGATGGCGCCGCCCAGGGGCCCCAGGAACCGGCCGCCCGCGTCCGCCAGCGGCCGGGTGGAGGCGGCCAGGCCGGGGAGCGTGCCGATCGCCACCAGCTGGATCAGGATGTAGAGTCCGACCACCACCGCCATGGCCAGCAGCAGAGCCCGGGGCAGATCGGCCCGGGGATTCCTGGTCTCTCCGGCCGAAATCGTGGCCATCTCGAATCCGCTGAAGGCGTAGATCAGGACCAGCACCGAGGCGGAGAACTCACCGAACGGCGGTCGCACGGCGAAGGACAGGTTCGCCGGTTCCAGGGAGAAAAGGCCTACCCCCACGAAGAGGAGAAGGGGCAGCAGCTTGGAGACGGTGAAGACATTGCCGGTCAGCGTGGCCTGCCGCACCCCGGCCAGATTGATCGTAGTGAGAGTCAGGACCACCGCGCCGATTACCAGGGCGCGCGGGACGGCTGATTCGGCGGCCGGCCAGAAGAATCCCAGGTATCCGACCAGGAGATTGCAGTTGGCCGCGAACGCGGTCACCCGTGCGATCCACAGCATCCAACCGACTTCGAATCCCGCCAGCGGTCCGAAGGCCTCGTGGGCGTAGAGATAGGGGCCGCCGGTCCCGGTGAATCGGCTGCTCACTTCGGCAAAGCAGATCACGATCAGCGCGATGACGATCCCGCAGACCACGAAGGCCAGCAGACTCCAGGCGCCCGTCCGCCGGAACACTTCGGAGGGCAGCCCGAAGATCCCGGCGCCGATGACCGCGTTGACCACCATGGCGACCAGGTCCCACCGGCGGATCGCCCGAAACAGCCCTCCCGGGGGAACCGGGCCCCCAGCGCTCACATCACCCCGAAGCCCCGCGCCATGCCCGTGGCCGCGGCCACCATCAGCAGCACCAGAACAGCCTGAATCAGGCTGACCCGGGCATAGCGGGAGGCGGGGGTGGTGTCGGGCATGACGCCCTGGGCCAGCGAGCGGCGCCACACGATCAGCCGGAGCATGGGGCCGATCTCCAGCACCAGGATCAGGAGCAGCAGCCCCATCTTGGTGAGGAAGAGGTGGTTATGGAGATAGTAGTCGGTGCCTTTTTCGAAGCCTCCGAACGCCCGGACCAGACCGGTCACGATCCAGAGGCCCGCGGCCACACCCCACCAGGTGTCGGCCAGGAAAACCCGCCGGAGTCCGGGGCCGTCGAGCGCGCCGCGCAGCGCGCGCGACCGGGCATACACCGCACCCAACCCGATGCCGAGGCCGAGCAGATGGAGAGCGGCCAGCAGCCATCGCAGTGCCATGATCGATGCTCCGTTCTACGGCTTGCGCCGCGGCCGGGGATCCACCGGAGTGGGCAGCTCGAACCAGATCTCCACGGTATAGCCGTCGGGGTCGCGGGCGAAGAGATAGGGCTCGCCCGGCACGAATTCTCCCTCGCTTTCCACCGAGCCGCCCGCGGCGACCACCGCCTCGGCCGCTCCGGCGATCCCCCCGGCCGAGCGGAGCCGGTACCCGAAGTGCTGCACCCCGCCCGCCTTGCCGGCCCGGGACCGGCTTCGCTCCAGCACCAGGACATCCCGGCATCCCGGAGTCTGGAGCTGCACGAAGCCCGCGCCGCGATACACCACCCGGGCGCCGAACACCCCGGCATAGAACCGGACCGAGCGCTCCAGATCACGGACCGCGAGCGCGATGTGGGTCAGTCCGTAGGTGCGGACCATGAGTGGTCTCCCGGTACGGAGTCTGGACACCCTCCCCCCAGGGGGCGGTTCAAACCCGCCCGGGGCCCCCGGCATCTCAGGTTTGAATCGTCCACACCCTCGATCGAATGGGAGGTCATCATGAACACCGCTCTGTTGTCCCTCGCGCTGGCCGCGCTGGTCGGAACCGGTCCCGCTCCCGAGTCATTCGGCGGCTGGGCCTCTATCAGCGTCGAGAAGGTCCCCGACCAGGTCGTCACCGGTAAAGCGTTCGAACTGGTCTTCGTGGTCAAGCAGCACGGGAAAACCCCGCTGAGCGGGCTCAAGCCCACCCTGGAAATCAAGGGTGCGAGTCCGGTGGACCGGATTGCGGCCGAGCCCGGCAAGGAGAAGGGCCAGTACAAGGCGACCGTCGTCCTCTCCACGGTCGGCAGCTACTTCATCACCATCCATAGCGGCTTCGCGGACAGCCGCGTGACCCTGCCCGCGATCAACGCCGTGGCGGTGGCAACCCAGGGCGGAGCTCGATAGCCGGTCAGGGCACCACTTCGAGGGCGCCCAGCATCCGGCTCCCGAAGTGGGGCAGGCACACGAACGGATAGCGGCCCGGCGACAGCGCCGGGACCGCTATTTCGTATGCATCGTTCTCGGTGATCAGAAGCGGACTCGAGAGCGGGCCGATCTTGGCGCCGGGCATCGCCCGTTCCAGCAGGGCCCGGGCTTCCTCCGGAATGGAATCCACGAAGAACTGGATGTTGTGGGGTCCGCCGGTCTGGTTGACGAAGCGCACGGTGTCGCCGGCCCGGGCCACCGTCAGTCCCGGCACGAATCGCGACGTCATCCGGATCTCATGGACCACCGGCGCCTTGGTCTGGCCGGCCCAGGCGATGGCGCCCAGGGCAGCCGCCAGCATCACGGCCGACCCCGCCCTCATCGCTCCGGGACCGTCTCCCCCGGCCGGTACGACTTGAGCGCCCCCGAGGGGCAGCGGGCAATCTGCGCGGCGACCTGGTCGGCGGTCGCGGCCTCGGGACGGACCCATCGCCTCCGCCTCACATCGAACACCGCCGGCAATCCCCGGACACAATTCCCGGAATGAATACAGAGCGTCGGGTCGAACGTCACGGTGATCTGGGGAGTCTCGTACACCTGCAAACGGCTGCTCATGATCGGTCTCCAATGATCATGGCGAAGGATGGGACGGATGCGACGCCGCCCGATGATCCTGCGCCTGGAACGTCAGGAACGCGTGGATCGCCGCGATCGCCGCGGGATCGTCGCTCCGGATCCGGACTTCGCCTCCCCGGGGGAGGGTATCGGCCCGGTATTGAATGGCCGAGCGCCGGGCGGCCATCACCGCGGTGCCGGGGACCGGCTGCGCGTGAACGAAGCCGGGAAGACTGAAATCCCCCCCGGCAAACCGGACCGCGATGTCCTCCATGTGGGCGCGGATGGTGGCGGTCCCGGCGGGATCGACGCTGTCGCGCTGCAGCACGATCCGCCCCCCGTCGGGCAACGGCTCAAACACATGCGCGGAGCTGTACTGGTCCACGCCCATGGCGACGGCGCCCCGCTGCTGCACCGCCGCGAATGCGCTGTCGGACCCGACCCTTGCATCCGGAGCCGGGGACCGGGAGCAGCCCAGGAGCAGGCCGCAGAGGAGGAGACCCCGTGTCATCACGCAAAGCTATCCTCTGATTGACCTCCGCTCCAGCGCGCACCACCTTTCAGCACACTCTCCCGCCGGGGTCCGATGTCGAGCGGCCCGCTCCAGTTCGTCACTGCGCTCGAGATGCAGGTGGAACCGTCACCCTGGGGCCCGCACGAGTGGCTCTCCCGTCCCGGTCTCACCGAGGCCCGGGAGCTCCTCCTGGTCCGGGTGCGGATGCCTCCCGGCCGAGCCCATCAGTTTCACCGTCATCCGGCCATGGAGGAAATCATCTACGTGCTCTCCGGCACCGCGGAGCAATGGGTCGACCGGGAGCGCCGCACTCTGAGCGCCGGAGACACCGCCCACATCCCCCGCGACGTGGTGCACGGTACTTACAACTCCGGCAGCGATCCCCTGGTGTTCCTGGCGATCCTCTCCCCTGCCGGCGCGCCGGGACCTCCGCTGGTGGACGTGCACCGGGAGGAACCCTGGCGCTCGCTCAAGCCTCCCCTGGTTTTTTCCGAGTGAAGCCTGCCGTTCTCCTGCTCGGTACCTTCGATACCAAGGGCGCGGAATATGCCTTCGTGCGCGCAGCCCTACAGCGTCGCGGACACGACGTGCTGACGATGGACCTCGGCGTGCTGGAGGGCAATCCCCCTCCCGGCTTTCCAGTGGACATTCCCGCGTCCCGGGTCGCCGAGGCCGGCGGCGCCTCGCTCGACGAGCTCCAACGCCGGCGCGACCGGGGCTCCGCCGTCCAGGCAATGCAGGAGGGAGCCCGGGTTCTCATCCGCGCGCTCTGGGAGGAGCGCCGCTTCGCCGGCGTGCTGGGTCTCGGGGGAGGCGGTGGGACCGCCATGATCACCGCCGCCATGCGCGAGCTGCCGGTCGGGGTCCCCAAGGTGATGGTGTCCACCATGGCCTCGGGCCAGGTGGGGCCCTACGTGGACGTGAAGGACATCACCATGATGTACTCGGTGGTGGACCTTGCGGGCCTCAATCCGGTGTCGGCCCGGATTCTGTCGAACGCCGCCGGCGCGATCTCGGGGATGCTGGAAGACGCCGACGGTCCGGGCATGGGACCGGCCCGGCCGATGCTGGCGGCCAGCATGTTCGGGGTGACCACGCCCTGCGTCACCGCGGCGCGGGCCCGGCTCGAGGCCGCGGGTTATGATGTGCTGGTGTTCCACGCCACCGGCTCCGGCGGGCGGGCGATGGAAGGCCTCATCGCCGACGGATTCTTTGCCGGAGTCCTCGACGTCACCACCACCGAGTGGTGCGACGAGGTGGTCGGCGGTGTGCTCAGCGCCGGCCCCGACCGGCTCTCGGCCGCGGGCCGGAGGGGAGTGCCCCAGGTCGTCTCGGTCGGCGCGCTCGACATGGTCAACTTCGGGCCGGAGAGCTCGGTTCCCGAGCGGTTCCGGGGACGGACCCTCTATCGCCACAACGACAGCGTGACGCTGATGCGGACCACGGCCGCCGAGTGCCGCGAGATCGGGCGCCGGATCGCCGGACAGCTCTCCCGCGCCGCCGGCCCGGTGATCCTGATGCTGCCCGGGCGCGGGATCAGCATGCTCGACGCCGAGGGGCAGCCGTTCCACGATCCCGAGGCGGATCGCGCCCTGTTTGCGTCGCTCCGGGAGCACGCCGGCCCCAACGTGGTGGTGCGGGAGATCGACCGTCATATCAACGATCCGGCGTTCGCTTACGCGCTCGCCGACGAGCTGCTGCTTCACCTTCGTCCCTGAGGCCCATGCCCTTCCTGTCGCGCGAGGACTGTCTCCGCCGGCTCCATGGCCAGATCGCGGCCCGCGCTCCCATCATCGGCGCCGGAGCCGGCACCGGCATCTCGGCGAAGTTTGCCGAGCGGGGAGGCGTGGACCTCATCATCATCTACAACTCCGGCCGATTCCGGATGGCGGGACGGGGCAGCGCCTCGGGGATGATGCCCTACGGCGACGCCAACGCCATCGTGGTGGACATGGCGCGGGAGGTGCTGCCGGTCGTCACCCGGACCCCGGTGCTCGCCGGTGTCTGCGGGACCGATCCCTTCCGGCTGATGCGGGTCTTTCTCCCCGAGCTCCAGGCGATGGGGTTCGACGGGGTGCAGAATTTTCCCACCGTGGGCCTGATCGACGGCCAGTTTCGCCGGATTCTCGAGGAGACCGGCATGAGCATTCAGCTCGAGATCGACATGATCGCCGAAGCCCACCGGCTCGGCATGCTCACCTGTCCCTATGTCTTCGACCCGGACACCGCCGCCCGGTTTACCCAGGCCGGCGCCGACATCGTGGTGGCCCACGTGAACACCACGGTCGCCGGCTCCATCGGGGTCCGGACCGCCGCGATCTCCCTCGAGGATGCGGTGCAGCGGGTGCAGGAAATGCACGATGCCGCCAAGGCGGTCAATCCCGGCGTGATCGTGCTCTGCCATGGCGGGCCCATCGCGGAGCCCGAGGATGCCCAGTACGTGCTGGAGCGGACCCGGGGCGTCGCGGGATTCTTCGGGGCATCGAGCATCGAGCGCCTGGCGGTCGAGCCCGCCATCGAAGCCCAGGCCCGCCGGTTCAAGTCTCTCCGCCTCAACCCATGAAGTGGCGTCTGTGCTTCGGCGCCCTGGTCCAGGCGGGCGCCGCCATGGGCCAGGCGGCTCCACCGGCCTCCGATACTCTCCGTCCTCGCTTGCTCGACCCCGTCGTGGTCACCGCCGCCCGGACCGGCTCTCCCCTCCGCACCTCCGCGGCCGCCGTCACCCGCATTGGGGCGGCCCGGCTGGCGCGGGTGCCGCAGGCAACCCTGGCCGACCTGCTCCGTTCGGTGCCGGGGTTTGCCATCGTGGATTTCGACGGACTGGGCTTCGATCCCCAGCTGATGGCGCGAGGATTCTACGGCGGCGGCCAGGCCGAGTACGTCATCGTGCAGGTCAACGGGAAGCCGGTGAATCAGGTGATGCACGGACTGGTCGCCTGGGATGCGCTCCCGCCCCCGGCGTCGATCGAGGCCGTCGAAGTGCTGCGGGGCGGGGCGTCTTCCCTGTACGGAGACGCCGCGATCGGCGGTGTCATCAACCTCATCACCCGCGCGGCAGACAGCGTGAGGACCGGGCCGGAGATCCGCTGGCAGGCGGCCGGCGGCGGGTTCGGCACCGTCCGTGCGGCGGCGGACCTCGGCGAGAGGCTGTTCGCCGCGGTCGACCGCACCGAT
>DATCXX010000407.1:0-6895 GCA_036565615.1 Gemmatimonadales bacterium
CGGCCGTGCCGGGGGGCCTCGGCAATCCCGAAGCTCAGGGTGGCCATCGCGAACTCGGGGTGGTGCACCGCCAGCTCCTGGAGCCCGGCCTGGAGCCGGTTGATGAACACCAGCGCTTCGCTGGCGCTGGTCATCGGCAGCATCACCAGGAACTCATCGCCGCCCAGCCGGCCCACTACGTCGAGGGTGCGGACCTTCTGCTGGAGCACCTGGGAAATCAGCACCAGGTAGCGGTCGCCGGCGGCATGGCCCAGGGTGTCGTTGACCAGCTTGAACCGGTCCACATCGATCAGCACCAGGGAGGTCCGGATCTGGTGGCGATGACTGCGGGAGATCTCGGCCTCCAGCCGCTCCTCCAGCGCCCGGCGATTGAGCAGGCCGGTCAGCTCGTCGGTGGTGGCCGCGTTGTGGAGCCGCTCGACCAGCTCCGAGTTCTTGAGGGCCATCGCGGCGGCGAACGACAGCGTCCCCGCCAGGTCGCGCTCGGCGCCTCCGTACACCAGGGAATTGATCCGGGGGCCCAGCACCAGCAATGCCAGCCGCTCGTTGCCGGCGTCGAGCGGAACCACCAGCTCGGTTCCCGGCGGCAGGATCTTGCCCAGTCCGACTTCGCTGGCATCGGTGATCGCGCTGCCACTGGGGAGCGTGGCATCCAGGTCGGCCGAGGGGATCGGGCCGGGCACCAGGGTCTGGTCGAGGGCCCGGTAGCGCTTGGGGATGTACTGGCCCAGCTCGGGCCGGTAGAGGCAGGCCCACCAGGCGAAGAAGACTTCGGCCATGAAATCGAGAATCAGGTGCTCGGTCTCCTCGGTGGAATGCATCGAGGAGAGCAGCCGGGCCACCTGGCGGAGGGCGCGAAGCTGGAAGACCGCATCGTCCAGCGCCGCCTGCCGCTCCAGGAGCACGCTGCGCAGCTCCAGGACCACGCTGAGCCCGGTCGCCACCTGCATGGCCACGGGCCGCATGGCCGCGGCGATGGCGGGCGTCGCGAGAATCAGCAGCTCGGTGCCGCCCGAGGTGCACCGGCCCACTTCCGCGGCGTTGCCGAACCCGTCGCCCCCGCCCACCCGGCGGGGGCTCGCACCGGTCTGGCTGATCGTGAACCAGATCCCCTCGCTCTCGAACCGGCTTACCAGCACCTCCCGGCACCGCTCGAACAGCTCGGAGTCGGAGCGGGCCTGGCGGCAGGCGGCCGCGAAAGCCCCCGGGAGGGAGGGAAGGGTAACCGGCATTTGGGAGGACATGAGGAATAATACCCGGCGGACTCACTGCAAGTCAGGGAGCGCGCGTGTCAGCCTCCGAGGCAACCTCGCACCTGGGTGCTGAGGTGGCGGAGCTCGTCCTGCAGGCTCGTGCGGATCTCTCCGCCCCGGCCGGCCAGCGCCTCGAGCAGCGCCGAATGCCACCAGAGCAGATCGCTGGGCGGGCAGGGCGACACGGTGCGGGCGTACTCCACGCCGAGCCGGCGGATGTCGGTGAGCGCCACACCGCAGGTGTGGATTTCCGAAGCCATCCAGATGTCCGCCACCCGGGGCGACGCCGCCACCAGCCTGGCCAGGGCCTCGAACCGGGTCGCCTTCCAGGTGCGCTCCCGGCCCAGGGGATCGAAGCGGGGCTCCGCGGCGGCTTCGGCGGCGGCGGCGATCAGGCCGCCGAAGCGCCGGGTGATGTTCTGGTGCAGGGCGAGGACCCGCTCCTGCGGGGTGGCGTCCACCAGGTGTTTGAGGATCCCGGCGACCACGGTGGCGTCATCGGCCTGGTGGCGGCAGAGGATCACCGCGACGCTCGCGGTGGTGAGCAGCGGGCTGTGGCCGTCGTAGCGGGAGACCGCCACCGGGTGGTGCTTGGCGCAGAAGGCCAGGGCGTGGTGGATGCTGTCGGAATAGCCGTTGATCACGAGCGCACCGCTTCAGGGAATCCCGAGGATCTTATGAGTCTGGAGCGACAGGCGCCACTCCGGATGTTGAAGACAGTATTCGAGGGCCAGGCGGGTGTTCCGCGCCCGGTCGGGTCCGTCCATGGGCTGGAGGAAGAAGTGCCGGAAGTCGAGGTGGCGGTAGCGCTCGGGGGCGCCGCCCTCCTGGGGGTAGACCAGCTTGAGCTCGTCGCCTCCACTGATCACGACCTCGGAGTCGGCTTTGGGGGAGAGGCAGAGCCAGTCGATCCCGGCGGGAGGGGCCAGGGTGCCGTTGGTCTCGACCGCGACCTCGAAGCCTCTATGATGGAGGGCGTCGAGCAGGGGTAGGTCGAGCTGGAGCAGCGGCTCGCCGCCGGTGATGACCACAAACGGCTTGCCGCCCCCGGGCCAGCAGGCCGCGACCGCGGTCGCGAGCGCATCGGGGGTGGCGAATTTTCCGCCCCCGGGGCCGTCGGTGCCCACGAAGTCGGTGTCGCAGAACTTGCAGACGGCGTCGGTGCGGTCCTCTTCCCGGCCGGTCCAGAGATTACAGCCCGCGAAGCGGCAGAACACGGCGGCCCGGCCCGCGTTGGCCCCCTCGCCCTGCAGGGTGTAGAAGATCTCTTTGACGGCGTAGGACATGGGCCAGGGGCTGGCGAGCTCGGGAGCTAGGGAGCTGGGGCGTCAGGAGTGAAGACTAACCCATCAGCCGCGGCATCGGGACCGGGAAGACGGCGGCGCCCCTTCGATCGGGTATGTTTAGGCTGAGGTCAGGGGGAGGATCACCGAATGTTTTCAGCAACGCTCCGCATCGGGTGTGTTCTTGTCGCCGTCGCTGTCGGCGTCCAGGGTTGCAATGGTCCGAACTCCATCGAGACCGTCAGTGTCTCATTGAAGAATACCGAGACATATGAGTACCGGACGGTTGGCGGAGACGAGGAGGGCGCAAAGATCTCCACCCAGGCCACGCATTACCGCATCAGCGAGATCCGTCGCGACGCAGCAACCAACTGGTACGCGGTGTACGTCTATCAACCCGCCGCCGGCTTTGTAGGAGAGGATCACGCCGAGGTCGAGGTCATGACCGGCTCCGACGGCGCGAGCGCGCCGACGAACATCAAGAGGGTCGTCTTTCGCTTCAGCATCCACAACTAGGATCCGGGCTGCGCGCGGGCTTACGCCGTTGGGAATCACTCTCCTGTGTGTGAGCTGGGTCAGCGCTGGTCCGGCAGAGATTGGGCCAATTGGCCTACGTGGACACCAATATCCGGCCTCACGACATCCCTTGTGGCGGGGTCCCAAGCGCCTCAGCCGTGGCGAGGTATCTTAGGCACGGTTCCCTGGCTGCTTCGGCAGGTCCCGCAGCTCCCAAAACGCTCGCCCGGACGATGGACACCAACTTTCGCAGGAGAACTGCATGCGACCCTGGGTTCGTGCCTTACTCGCCGCGATTCCTTGTTGCCTTACGTGTTCCGGCGGACAACAGGTAGCAACGACGATCGCACCGGCTTCCCAGCCGACTGTCGCAACGGAGGCGGAAGTGGCTGCTCCAAGACTTGCCAGTGTGGCGATCGTCGCCCCGGGCCTCGTACAAAACTCCTCGTTTTGCACGGCAAACGGTTTGATTCTGGTGGTGCATTCGGGTTTCAGGGACGCCAACGGAGATTATTCGATCGGCAATACCCTGATCACCGGTACCAATACCTTCCGCTTGGGCCCTGGCAACGCCGTGGTCGCGAAGGCGTGTTATACCCACAAACTCGAGAACACTACCGCCTATGGGAGTGCGTGGGCCAAGAGCACAATCTGGTACGATCCCTGACCGCGTTTCGTGATCACCATGACGACTGGGGATTCCATGGGTGCCTCTCGTGACCTTTTTCCTTCCGGCAGCGGCGGAAGGCTCCGCCGCGGGGGCACCGTACTCGGCCTCTTGGCCCTGACAATTCCGATCCAACCACTGGCCGGCCAGACATTTGGGGAGGTGGTCTCGTTCATCAATCGTTTGGGCGGATGGCAGGTCCATACACCGCTCCCGGCTCAGCCTGCATACCTGTACTGGGTCGCGCTGGACTACGAAGCCCGAATCGATGGCACGATCCTGACGGTGACCCGCCGTTTTGCCTCGGTCATGCGGCAGACGGTAGCGGATGGCACGATCTGCTCGGATGGATCCAGACAGACAACCTCCTGGGTCGTCGATGTCCGAGACCTCGCACCTGGTGCGTCAATCAAGGACGACGGCGCCTACGGCCCCGGCCATCGCTATTCCGTCAACGTAGGCACCATCAACAATCTTCCCTTGATTCGTGAAACCCGCAGTCAATCGCTTCCTGACTGCCCACACCCTCCTTGGGCGCTGACGGTGCCTCCCATCTGGACTCCGGTGAGCGCCTTTGGAGTTCAGTTCCTCGATCTTGAGCGAGCAACGCGCCTCGTCGACCTCCTGGCAGCCGCGATTCCATAACCGCAGATACGGAACGCAGCCATAGTGCCACATTACCGATGTGACCCGGAGCCGCGAGCCGCCAAATGAATGGCGCGGCCCGTTCCGATGCGGCGCCTGAAAGGTCATGACCAGCCCGACGCGGCAGCGCATCCCGGCGCTCGATGTGCTCCGCGGCATCGCGGTCGCCGGCATCCTGTTCGCCAACGTTCTGGTGTTCTTCGGCCTGGTGTTCCTCCCTGCCGGGCGTGCCGCCGCGCTGCCGACCGCCGAGGCGGACCGGATCGTGCGCTTCATCGAGCGGGTGGTGGTCGAGGGCAAGTTCTACTCGATCTTCTCGCTGCTGTTCGGCATCGGTTTCGGCCTCCAGCTCGTCCGTGGCGGCGAGGCGGCGCTGCCGAGATTCCGGCGCCGGCTCCGCATCCTGCTGGCCATCGGCGCCATCCACGCCTTCCTGATCTGGTCCGGCGACATCCTGATGCTGTACGCCCTGCTCGGCTTCACGATGCCGTGGTTTGCCCGGAAATCCGACCGGGAGCTGCTCCGCTGGGCCGCGATCCTTCTCGCCATCCCGACCGCGCTGTATGCCATGGTGCTCGGCGTCTGGCTGCTGGTGGGACCTGCCGGCGCACCGGCGTCCGGGGCGACCATGCCGGCGGGTATCCTGGCCATCTTCGAGCGCATGGGGACCGGAGGGGTCAGGGATGCCTTCCTCGGAAACCTGCTCATGGTCGCCGGGCGGTGGGCCGACCTGTTCGCGACCATGCGGTTTCCCAAGGTGCTCGGGATGTTCGTGCTGGGACTCTGGGCCGTCCGGGCCGGACTCGCCGTGTCTCCCTCGAGCCACCGGCCCCTGCTGGTGCGGGCCTGCCTGCTGGGCTTCGGCGTGGGCCTGCCGGCCAACCTGGTTGCCGCCTGGGCCGCTCAGCACTGGGCCTACTTCCCGCCCAGCGCCGGGGGCCTGCTCGGCGTGGCGATGCAGGCGGTGGGCTTCCCGATCCTCGCGCTCGGCTACGCGGCCCCGATCGGCCTGCTGGTGGTAGACGGGCGCCGGCTGCTCGTCCCCTTTGCCCCGCTCGGCCGCATGGCGCTCACCAATTACCTGATGCACTCGGTCATCTGCGTGGTATTGTCGTACGGATTCGGGTTCGGGCTCTGGGGGCGGATTGGCGCCTCGACCGCGGTGGCGATTGCCGCGGCGATCATCGTGGTGCAGATCCCGCTCAGCGCCTGGTGGCTCTCGCGATATCGTTTCGGGCCGGTGGAGTGGATCTGGCGCCGTCTCACCTACGCCGGACCGATCTGAGTAAGTTGAGGACATGACGCATTTCGCCGTGGTCCTCGCCCTGCTGGCGCCGCCTCAGGCGACCGGCCCCGCGCAGATCATTCTCTTCCGCCACGCCGAGAAGCCGGCCGACGAGGCCAATCCGCACCTGTCCCCCGAGGGGGTGCGGCGGGCTCGCCAGCTGGTCGGGTTTCTCAGCACCAATCCCGTGGTCAACAAGCACGGCAAGCCGGTCGCGATCTTTGCGACCCAGACCACCAAGGACGGCGACGGCCAGCGGACCCAGGAGACCGTCGCCCCCGCGGCGGCAGCACTCAAGCTCCGGGTCCAGACTCCGTACCTGGGGAAGGACTACCAGCAGCTCGCCAAGCTGATCCTGGGGAATCCGGCCTATGCCGGAAAAACGGTGCTGATCTGCTGGAATCACGACGTGCTGCCCGAGCTCGCCGCCGAGCTCGGCGTTTCGCCGACGCCGCCCGCCTGGAAAGCGAAAGAGTACGATCAGGTTTACGTCATCTCCTTCCGGGGCAAGGCGGCGACGCTCACCGTCATGGCGGAAAACCTGCGGCCCTGATCGGTGGTCCGGAACGACACTCCACCATGGTGATACCATGCCCCAAGACGCCGCGGTCCGCGTGCTGCTCTTCTCCGCCTCGCTCCGCACCGACTCCCTGAACACCCGGCTGGCCCGGCTCGCGCGATCGGTTCTCGAGAAAGCCCGGGCCACCACCGTGGACTGGGCGACGATGAACGAATTCGACGGCCCCTCCTACAACCAGGACGTCGAGACCGGAGCGGGGTTCCCTCCCGGACCGCGGGAGCTGCACCGCCGGATCGAGGCCTGCGATGCGTTCGTCATCGCCACGCCCGAGTACAACGCGTCGATGCCGGGCCACCTCAAGAACGCGATCGACTGGGTGTCGCGCATCCGGCCCCAGCCCTTCAATGCCCGCCACGGCTTGCTGCTCTCCGCATCGCCTTCCATGGCGGGCGGCAACCGCGGACTCTGGTCCCTGCGCATCCCCCTGGAACACCTGGGGGCGAGGGTCTTTCCGGACATGTTTTCGCTCGCCCAGGCCCACAAGGCGTTCGACGAAAGTGGCGGGCTCGCCGACCTGCTGCTCGCCAAACGCTTCGAGGAGAATCTGCGCGCCTTCCTGGATCTGGTGGAGGCGGCGAAGCACTACCCCTGCATCAAGAAGGCCTGGGTGGAGTTCCTCGGCGAGCCGGGCGCCACGGTGGGGCGGGTGGAGGCCGCGTAGCGAGA